>JAWLDD010000001.1:0-1968 GCA_041686815.1 Candidatus Atribacteria bacterium
GGTGGATATTCCTATTGTCAAGGAGTGCATAGAGTTATTGAAGGAAAAGGGATACAATTTGGTAATCGCCACAAATCCCATCTTTCCCATAAAAGCAATACACAAGCGGATAGAGTGGGCAGGACTTAATATTGAAGATTTTTCATATATATCCTGTTACCAGAAAAATTGCTTTTGTAAGCCGCACTTAGAGTTTTATGAGGAAGTGTTGAAAGCCATAGACAAAGAGCCAAACCAATGCTATATGGTGGGCAACGATGTACAGGAGGATTTGGTGGCTGGCAAGCTGGGCATAGAGACCTATTTGATTACCGACTACATGATCAATCGAGGTGATCAGCCGATCCAAAGCACCTACCAGGGGAATTATGAGGATTTCTATGAGTTTGTAAAGGGTCTGGAAGCGGTAATATAACTCATTGTGCTAGTTTATACTATTATTTAGAATAATGGCTATTGACCGTTCACTTATCAATAGCGCATTATGCTCATAAAATGAGAACTGTTGAACTAGCAAAACGAGTTAATTTATGCAACGGAAAAGAAATTACCATGGGAAGGAGTAGAGGGATGAAACCAAGGAAAGTTGTCATAGTAGGCGGAGTGGCAGGAGGGGCTAGTGCTGCAGCACGTTTACGTAGGCTAGATGAGAATATGGAGATAATCCTCCTAGAGCGTGGACCATACATATCCTACGCCAACTGCGGGCTTCCCTATTATATTGGTGGGGTTATCGAGGATAAAGAGGATCTACTGGTCCAGACTCCAGAAGACATGAATCAGCGGTTTAATATCGACATTCGTGTTAACCATGAGGTTATCGGAATCAATGTAGACGATAAACAGGTTGAGGTGGAGGACAAGGTTACAGGGCAAAGGTATTTGGAGAGTTTTGACAAGCTGGTTCTCTCTCCAGGTGCTGAACCCTTAAGACCGCCAATACCGGGCATCCAAGATGAGAAGATCTTTACTTTGCGCAATGTAGATGACACCTTCCACATAAAGGAATACATAGATGCAAGAAACAGTAAGGAAGCTGTAGTGGTGGGCGGAGGATTTATAGGACTGGAAATGGCTGAAAACCTTTGTCATCGTGGGATAAAGGTAACTGTAGTAGAGATGGCAGACCAGGTGATGGCCCCCCTAGACTACGAAATGGCCTCAATAGTCCACAAATATTTGGAGACAAAGGGAATTGACCTTGTCCTGAAGGATGGAGTTAAGTCCTTTGGAAAGGAAGAAGATAAGGTCTTGGTGGAGTTAGCTAGTGGGAGAAGGCTTCAGACCGATATCGTTATCCTGGCTATCGGAGTTAGACCTGAAACCTCTTTGGCCCAAAGGGCGGGTTTGGAGATAGGAGAGACAGGTGGTATCAAGGTCAATAAACATCTGCAGACATCACATCCAGACATATACGCCGTAGGTGATGCCATAGAGATAGTGGATCTCATAAACGGTAGCCCTGCTTTAATACCTTTGGCGGGACCTGCCAATAAACAAGGCAGAATTGTAGCTAACCATATCTGCGGTATCCCAGATACTTACAAGGCTACTCAAGGTACGTCAATAGTAAAATTATTTGATGTTACAGTTGCTGCTACCGGGAACAATGAGAAGACCTTAAATAGATTCGGCATTCCATATCTGTGTTGCCATATTCATGCATCATCCCATGCAGGATATTATCCAGGCGCTACCCCCATGGCTATAAAGCTGCTGTTCAGCCCTGAAGAAGGACAGGTATTGGGGGCACAAATAGTTGGATATAAAGGTGTTGACAAGAGAATAGATGTGTTGGCAACTGCCATCAGAGGAAAGATGACGGTATACGATCTGCAGGAATTGGAGCTAGCTTATGCTCCTCCTTACTCATCGGCCAAAGACCCGGTCAATATGGTAGGTTATGTAGCTTCTAACACTCTTGCTGGACACCATCCGATTATACAATGGAATGAATTAGAGAAGTTA
>JAWLDD010000001.1:1978-40065 GCA_041686815.1 Candidatus Atribacteria bacterium
AGAAATGCAGAACTAATTGTAGAAAAAGATGAAGAAAATAAGGTTAGTCAAGAAATTAAATCTATTTGGGAAAAAGTAAAAGAAAGTTTAAAAAAAATAGTGAAAAATATATTCAAAAACCAATTAATTTAAATAAAATGAGTAAACTTACTAAAAACAGGAAGTTAGCTTTAGAGAAGTTAGACAAGGACAGCGTACTGCTCCTAGATACTAGAACAACACAAGAGCACAAGGCAGGTACAATTCCTGGATCAATCAATATTCCGGTGGATGAACTGAGACAAAACCTGGATACCTTAGAGCCATATAGGGACAAGGATATAGTGGTATATTGCAGATCAGGTCAGAGAAGCTATATAGCTGCTAGGATTTTGATGCAAAACGGATTTAACAAAGTCAAAAACTTAAGCGGCGGATACCTGACCTGGAGTTCAGCTATAGTATAAAGATTCATATCCCCCTTCAAGTATGAATAAATCGTATTTGAAGGGGGTTTTGTTTTGATAATTGTCTAATATTTTTTTATATAGTAGGAGGATTTTTAAAATAGATATAGAATATATTTATCATAGAGATGAAAACGATACCATAAGCAGTAAACTCACATCCTTAACATAGATTAATGAGAGAAAGGCGTAGAAAGATGGCCAATATAAAGGACGTGGCAAGACATGCCGGTGTATCTATAACTACCGTTTCCCGGGTGATAAACAATATTGACCCGGTAAATCCTGAAACAAGACAGGCTGTAGAGCAAGCTATGATGGAGCTCAATTACGTTCCAAATCAGCTGGCCAGGGGAATGCGCACCAAGAGAACTCACACAATAGGCGTCATAATACCTGAATTCATTAACTCCTTCTATCATGAGTTGTTTCAATACATTGAGGAAGAGGCGGCATCAGTAGGCTATACAATGTTGGTTTGCTCTACCCGTGAACACACCGAACAAGGTATCCATCAGATAAAGGATTTGGTTAGCAGAAAAATAGATGGGATTATCCTGTGTACCTATAGAGGCGACGACAGTTTGCTGACCTATTTAGAGCAGGTGGCTAAAACTATTCCTGTGATTTTCTTGGATAACTTGGGCCATGAATATGCAGTTAATACCATATATACCGATGGTTTTATCGCTGTATCGGAAATGGTATTCCACCTAGCAGGATTAGGATACAGCAATATAGGATTCATCAAAGGGTTGGAACAGTACTCCGCAGCCAACGATAGATTTGCTGGATTTATGGACGGAATGGAGAAAAACACATTAAAAATAGATACTAAGAATATATTTGAAGGGGATTACAGCCTTAAGAGTGGCTATAAGGCAGCCAGTTATTTCATGGAACAATGTCCGAAAGCACCAGATGCTATCATTGCATCATCGGATTTGATGGCTATCGGAGTCATGAACTATCTCTTATCAAAAGGCATAAGAATCCCCCAGGATATAGCTGTGGCAGGATACGACGATATCTCTCTAGCCAGACTTATGATACCATCTCTAACCACCATAGCTCAGCCTATAAGGAAAATAGCAAAAGAGGCTTTAGGTCTTATAATCAACAGAAAGGAGCAAAAAGGCCTTAAGGATAAAAAGAACATAATACTAAAGGGAGAGTTGAGGATTAGGCACTCTACTGATCCTACCAAACCCAATTTGGTGGACTTAGGTTCAACAGAATGATTTATAGGGTATATTGCAATTACCTTGGTAATTGCTTCCCTTAATTTAAAAATAAAAAGAAAGGAGAGAAGACAAGTGAAAACTTTGGATCTATTGGCCTTTGATTTTGGAGCCAGCAGCGGGCGTGGGATACTAGGACGCTTCGATGGTGAAAAACTAACGTTGGATGAGCTTCATAGATTTTCCAATGACCCTGTTGAAGTAGGAGGACACCTGTATTGGGATGTGCTTAGGCTTTTCTGGGATATGCAGCAGACTCTTATTAAGTATGCTAATAGGGGGGAAGGCAGTTTAGCATCCATAGGCATTGATACCTGGGGAGTGGATTATGGACTATTGGATAGAGATGGCGATCTACTGGGCAATCCCTATCACTATAGGGACAACCGCACTGAGGACATTATGGAAGAGGCCTTCAGCAGGATGTCTAGAGAAGAGATATTCCAAAGAACAGGTATAGCATTCCAAAAGTTCAATACCCTTTATCAGCTATTGGCCATGGTTGTTCAGAAACCGCACATAATGGATAAGGCTGACACCTTGCTATTTATGCCTGACCTCTTGGCTTATTTTTTGACAGGGGATAAGGGCACAGAGTTTACAGAAGCCAGCACAGGACAGCTATTGGACGCTGCAACGGGAGATTGGTGCTATGAACTGCTAGATGCCATGTCTATTCCAAGGGACATATTTACTCCCATCCAGCAGCCAGGAAGTCTCAAAGGCAGAATAAAGTCCGATCTAGGTAGTTTATTGGGTGTAGGAAGTGTACCTGTCATCGCAGTAGCTACCCATGATACTGGATCCGCAGTGGTTGCTGTACCTGCCATGGAGGGAAGTTATGCATACCTTAGCAGCGGAACTTGGTCTCTTATGGGAGTAGAGGTTGACAAACCGGTTATTAATGAGAAGACCTTGGAATGGAACTATACCAATGAAGGCGGTGTAAATGGAACCTACAGACTGCTTAAGAACATAATGGGTCTTTGGATTATTCAAGAATGTAAGAGGGAATGGGATCGCAGAGGTGAGGTCTATAGTTACGGTGAAATGGCGGATATGGCAGAGACAGCGGCTCCTTTCCAATCATTTATCGATCCAGATAATGATGCATTTTATAGTCCGGGGCAAATGCCTCAAAAGATACAGCAGTTCTGCAAGGATTCTGGCCAAAAGGTTCCAGAAACCAAGGCTGAAATCATCCGATGTGTATTTGAAAGCTTAGCTATGAAGTATCGCTGGTCTATGGAAAAACTAGAGGAGATCACAGGGAAGAGACTGGATGCTCTCCATATCGTTGGCGGCGGATCCCAGAACAAATTGCTCAATCAACTGACTGCAAATGCTATAGCAAGGCCTGTTATATGTGGACCTGTTGAAGCAACTGCTACGGGCAATCTGATGGTGCAAGCTATGGCACTAGGTGAAGTGGCAAACTTGAGGGAAATACGCCAAGTGGTAAAGAACTCTTTCCCAACTGAGGATTATATGCCTCAGGATACTCAAACATGGGATACAGCTTATGAGAGCTTCCTCAAGATAAACCAATTATAAAAGGATAGGAGTGGGGGTGAAGCTTATGAAGGATATAAAAGCTGGGGGAGAATATGTATGGTTTATACCGGACTGCTATTATCCCGAGATCACTACACCAGGACATTATGTTAGCCATGAAGCCATATGCGTCCTTAATACCGGGAAGGAGGATGCCAATCTAGACATAACCCTATATTTTGAAGATCGTGATCCCATGAGAAATTTTAAAGCAGTATGCCAGGCAGAGAGAACCAATCATATTCGCCTGGACCAGCTAAAGGATCAGGACGGAAATGGAGTGCCTCAAGGGGTACCCTATGCCATAATGGTCGAGAGTGACAAGCCCATAATAGTGCAATATAGTAGACTAGACACAACCCAAGCCGAGATTGGATTAATGACTACTATAGCCTATCCACTTAAGGCATAAATAATAGGAGGTGCAACAGTATGTTAAGAATTTATAACGAGAAGAACATCAATGAAAACTATCAACGAGCCAAGGAGCTATATGCTTCACTGGGGGTAGACACCGACAATGTATTGGAGGATATTAAAAACATCCCAATCTCCATCCATTGCTGGCAAGGCGATGATGTAGGCGGATTTGAAGTGGCAGCTGAAGGCGTAGACGGTGGAGGAATTCTAGCTACAGGTAATTACCCTGGAAAAGCTAGAAACGCTGAAGAACTACGCCAGGATCTAGACAAAGCTATGAGCCTCATACCCGGCAAACATCGGGTTAATCTTCATGCCATGTATGCAGAGACTGATGGCAAATTCGTTGATCGGGACGAGATTGGCCCTGAGCATTTTCAAAATTGGATTGAATGGGCAAAGGAGAGAGGTATCGGTCTAGACTTCAATCCTACTTTCTTCGCCCACAAGCTGGCGGATTCAGGCTTTACCCTTGCTAGCAAGGACAAGGAGATTAGAGATTTTTGGATTCGCCATGGAAAAAGGAGCAGGGAGATTGCTGCAGAAATGGGTAAAGCTCTGGGCACACCATGTGTCAATAATATATGGATTCCTGACGGCTCCAAGGATTTACCTGCTGACAGGATAGGTCACAGACAGATACTCAAGGATGCTCTGGATGAGGTTCTAGCAGAGAAGTATGACAAAAAGCATCTATTAGATGCTGTAGAGTGTAAGCTCTTTGGAATCGCTTCAGAGGCTTATGTAGTAGGTTCTCATGAATTCTATATGGGATATGCCTTGACTAGGGGTACCTTGCTGTGTCTGGATGCTGGGCACTTCCATCCAACAGAAACCATATCCGATAAGATATCATCTTTACTCACATACATCGATGAGTTGTTGCTCCATGTAAGTCGTGGAGTTAGATGGGATAGTGATCATGTAGTAATACTCAATGATGAAGTGTTGGCTATAGCCCAGGAACTGAAACGAAGCAATGCCTTTGATAGAGTCCATTTCGGCCTTGACTTCTTTGATGCCAGCATAAACAGGATTTCAGCTTGGGTAACAGGAACCAGGGCATCTCTTAAGGCTATAATGATGGCGTTGTTAGAACCTACCCATCTCTTGAAGGAAGCTGAGGATGAAGGGGACTTGGGCATGCGCTTGGCACTAATGGAGGAGTTTAAGAGCCTACCCTTTGGAGCTGTATGGGATAAGTACTGCTTGGATCAAGGGGTTCCAGTAGGAGCAGAGTGGCTCAATGCTGTTCGAGAATATGAAGAAAAGGTGCTATCCCAAAGAGGATAAGAAGGGAGAAGTTCATGGATCTTAAGGGATTGAAAGAATTGGAAAAGATTTCTCAAAAGATAGGCGCCCATCCTGATCTTGTGCAAGGGGGAGGGGGCAATACATCTGCCAAATTAGATGACAGATACATGGCGGTGAAAGCCTCGGGCTACCGTTTAGATCAAGTGACAGAGCAGGATGGCTATGTTATTGTAGATTATCAAAGGATACGGGATTATTTTCGTACCGTAGATACAAATAGAGACATAGATTTTGAAAAGGAAAGTGCCGGCTTTATGAAGGAGTGTGTATTGGAGGATAGAAACCCCAAAAACCTTCGTCCTTCCATAGAAACTGGGTTCCACTCCTTTATGGGCAGATACGTAATTCATACCCATTCGGTGTATGCTAATATTCTATGTTGTGCCAAAGAGGGCAAGGAAATAGCTCATAAGATCTTTGGCGATGAATATGCCATGCTATGGGTTCCATATACTAACCCCGGATTTGATTTAACCATTGAACTCAACAAGGCTATCTATCAATATGAGGATGTAAAGGGCTATCGTCCAAATATAGTTTTCATGGAAAACCACGGGGTTATAGTTTCGGGAGATAAGGCTGAGGACTGCCTAACCCTTCACGATAAGGTCAATTCTGCTATCATAGAGTATTTTGGCCTTAATAAAGAGTATACTCAGGTGAAAGTTGAAAGGATAGGCGAGAATAAATACAAAAGCCTAACAGGTTACCTAAGAGATACCTTGAGGGATAAGGCTATAGGACCTGAGCTCTTTAAGGAGATTTTACTCTATCCCGATCAGCTAGTATATTTAGGAGAGAATATATCCTATGAGGGCAATGGAAAGGTCAATGTTGATGCCCGTACTGGGGAAGTTGTATATAATACCAATGAAGCGGAGGCCATAACCATCGACGAGACCTTTACAGGCTATATCTATGTAGTGGATAAGATTAAAGATTTGGGGCTCACCATCCAAACCATGACCGAAGAAGCTATTCAATTTATTCGGAATATGGAGGGCGAAAAATACAGGAAAAGTCTGTTGAAAGAGAAGTCCAATTAAAATACAATAGGATGTAGCAGATCTTATCTAAAATTTATAACAAAGGATGTGGCGATTTATGAAAGGATTTCATCATTTAGCTATACGCGTAAAGGATTTTGATGCATCTGTAAAATTCTACACGGAAGGTCTAGGCTTTAAACCCAGATTGTCATGGGGAGAAGGCGATAATAGGGCTATGCTTTTAGATACCGGTGATGGCAATTATATAGAGCTATTTGCTGGAGGACCCCAGGAGGAGAAACCCGAAGGTACTTGGCTCCATGTAGCATTTAGGACCGATGACTGTGCTGCCGCATTAGAGGCAGCTAAGGCAGCTGGGGCTCAAGTGACTATGGAAGTCACCGATGTGACTTTGGGGGACAATCCATCAATGGATGCCAGGATTGCCTTCTTTAAAGGGCCTGATGGTGAACTGATTGAGCTTTTCCAAGAGAAAAACTAGAATAATAAAAAAGCTGCTTAAGATAGCAGCTTTTTTTATGTCTTTGACAATTTTATATCTTATTGTTGCATCCCAGTACGTTTACGATCTTGTGACGTACAATACTTCTGATAGCATCTCTAGCAGGTCCTAGGTATTGTCTTGGATCGAATGCTGCGGGGTTTTCTGCCATAAACTTACGCAGAGTAGCAGTCATTGCCAATCTCAGGTCTGAGTCGATATTTATTTTACATACGGCCATGGAAGCTGCCTTTCGAAGCATATCTTCGGGAACACCTTTGGCTCCAGGCATTTCGCCGCCGTACTTGTTTATGATCTCTACATATTCCTGAGGGACTGATGATGCACCGTGTAAAACGATGGGGAATCCGGGAAGTCTTCTTTGGATTTCTTCAAGGATATCAAAACGAAGCTTGGCCTCTCCTTTGAACTTGAAAGCACCATGGCTAGTCCCAATAGCAATCGCCAATGAATCTACTCCGGTTCTCTCAACGAACTCCTGCACTTCGTTAGGATCGGTAAAGGCTGCATCTTCTTCTGATACATTTACTGCATCTTCGATACCAGCCAGCCTACCCAGTTCACCTTCTACCACTACTCCATGGTCATGGGCATAATCAACTACCTGTTTGGTTAGCTTGATATTCTCTTCAAAGGGAAGATGAGAACCATCAATCATAACTGAGGTGAATCCGCCATCAATACAGGATTTGCATAGTTCAAAACTGTCTCCGTGATCGAGGTGCAATGCTATGGGAAGATCAGTTTCTTCTAAGGCTGCTTCTACTAACTTAACCAGATAAGTATGGTTAGCATACTTTCTTGCTCCTGCAGAAACTTGAAGGATTAGTGGAGCATTCTCAGCTTTAGCTGCTTCTGTGATGCCTTGAATAATTTCCATGTTATTTACGTTGAAGGCACCGATGGCATATCCGCCTTCATAAGCTTTTTTAAACATTTCTGTGGTTGTTACTAATGGCATACGATCACTCCTTAAAATATTATGTATAGGATTAACCTGTCAAGTTCATTCTATCAAATCCAGTGGAAAAATCAAGAATTATTCATAAATATGTGAAAAATCTCGCAAAGGTAAATTATAGCCTTTGCGAGATTTTTGCTATATCTATTCATGGCTGGCTGCAACCAGCATTTCTTGCATCTTTTGGACCAGCATCTCAGCTGCCAAGTAAACATTGCCACATCCAGTGGTTATAACCACATCACCGCTTTGGGTATTGGCCGATAAGAAATCAACTACATCATCAAAGGTGGGAAGATACCTGCAAGCCTTACCCGTTGCCTTAATGGCGTTGACCAGGTCTAGGGCATGGATTTCACCTGTATCCTGTTCTCTGCCACCCATAATGTCGGTGATAATAACCTCATGGGCTCCGTCAAAGGATTTTACAAAATCGTCAAACAACAGTTTTGTTCGGGAAAAGGTATAGGGCTGGAAAACACACCATAACTTTTTATGGGGATAGTTCTGGGCAGCCTCCAAGGTAGCCTTTATTTCCGTTGGATGGTGACCATAATCATCAATAACGGTAACACCTTCCACCACACCCTTGATTTCAAATCTTCGATGGGTGCCCTTATAGGATGCAATACCTTGACGTATAACTTCCTGGGATACTCCCGATGCCCAAGCAGTGGCAATAGCTGCAAGAGCATTGTATACATTGTGTTTGCCGGGTACGTTTAGATTAAACCTACCCATATCTTGACCTTTGTAGGACGCTCTAAAGGATGGACGGCCCAAAGAATCATTCTTAATTTCTTGGGCTACCCAATCAGCTTTGCCTCCAACGCTGAAGGTAACTGTACGGCTATTAACCTCATTCAGGAGCTTGTTGACCAAGGGATCGTCAGCACAGCCTATAACAAAGCCGCGGCTCGGCACTAAGTTTGCAAACTTGAGAAAACTTTCATATATTTCATCTATATCCTTAAAGTAATCAAGATGATCGTTATCAATGTTTAGGATGACTGCCATATAGGGGCTCATCTCAAGGAAACTTCCGGAAAACTCACAGGCCTCTACAAGAAAGTAAGGGCTTTTTCCGATTCTGACATTGCCACCAATCTCGTCTAGCTTTCCGCCAAGGAAGATGGTGGGATCCAATTTAGCTTGAGTCATAATAATGGACAGCATGGAGGTTGCGGTTGTCTTACCATGAGTACCTGCAATGCCAATAGAGTTGGGAAATCCTTCCATAATCTGTCCCATTAAAACAGCTCGATTCATGAGGGGAATATCTCTTTTCTTCGCTTCAGAAATTTCGGGATTTTCACCATTGGTTACAATTGCCGACGTATAGACTACTAGATCGGCACCTACTACATTTGATGCCTTGTGTCCGATTTCTATATCTATTCCTTTTTCCCGTAAATCCTTTATGATGTAAGAATCCAAAACATCGGAACCGGTAACTGTATATCCGTTTCGAAACAGAAATTCAGCCAAACCACTCATGCTAATTCCACCAATTCCTATAAAATGGACTCTTCCATTCCTGATATCTTTTATATCTATCTGTTTCATTTCTTTTCACCTCACAATCGAATAACACTTGTCCATTATACTATTTTTAAATCCATTTATCAATGAATCTAAAAACCATGTCAGTAAAATTTTATCATTTCGTAATATTTTCAGAAAACTGTAGATAATAAAATCCATCGGGAAATGCCCAATTTGCCAAGTACTGTGGTATAATTATAGCCATATAATATTTTTTTATATATAATTTTCAATTAATTTCTATTTTATGGACTATCCATATAATAATATAGCTGTGTCAGGTAAATTATGACCTATAAATACATATAAAGCTATAATAAAACTTGTAATAAAAGAAAGGATAATCTATATGGATATAAGAAAAGCGATGAAGGAAAGGGTATTATTTTTTGACGGGGGCATGGGCACTATGGTGCAGCGTGCAGGGCTGAAGGCAGGACAGCAGCCTGAGGTCTACAATATGATTCATCCTGAGATAATTACTTCAATACATAAGGCATATGTGGAGGCAGGATCCGATATTATAACTACCAACACCTTTGGCGCAAATGAATATAAGCTTCAGGGAACAGGGTATACCGTGGAGGAGATAGTTGAGCGAGGGGTTTCTTTGGCGCGTAAAGCAGTAGGTGATGGATGGGTAGCACTAGATATTGGCCCCATTGGCCAGCTTATGGAGCCCAATGGCACTTTGTCCTTTGACGATGTATACAGATCAGTTGCTAGACAGGTAAAGGCAGGTGTCAAGGCAGGAGCTGATCTAGTTATAATTGAAACCATAGCCGATCTCTATGAAATGAAAGCAGCGGTTTTGGCAATAAAGGAAAACTCCTCTTTGCCAGTATTTTGCACCCTAACCTATGGGGACAGTGGAAGAACCATGATGGGTACCGACCCATTGACAGCGGTCAATGTTTTGGAAGGGCTGGGTGTAGATGCAGTGGGAGCTAATTGTTCCCTAGGACCTAAGGAGCTTATGCCAATTGTGGATCAAATCTTAAAGTATGCTCACATACCAGTAATAATCCAACCAAACGCTGGACTTCCAAGGCTGGAAAATGGCCAAACGGTCTTTGCTACCAGTGCCAAGGAATTTGCCACCTATGCAGCCCAAATGGTAAGAAAGGGAGTTCGTATCATAGGCGGCTGCTGTGGAACCAGCCCGGAATTTATAGAAGAGTTAAGGGCGAATATCCAAGATATAGTTCATAGACCTCTAGAGGTTTCTGCTAAAACCGAGAGAATAACCGCTCTATCCTCATCATCAAACACTGTAATAATGGGCGATGGTATTAAAGTAGTAGGTGGGAGGATAAATCCTAAAGGCAGTGAATCCATAAAAAAAGCCCTAGAAGAGCAGGATTATGATGAGATTATATCCGAAGCCATAGAGCAAAAGATGGCAGGTGCCCATATAATAGACATAAGCGTGGAATTAGCGGATGTTGATAAGAAGGATGTAATGTCAAGACTGATCCGTGAGCTTCAGGTAATGGTAAATGCTCCACTTGAGATAAGCAGTACCGATCCGGAAGTCATCGAAGCTGGAGTACGGCACTACAACGGTAAGCCAATGATAAATGCAGTAACAGGAGAGAAGTTTTCCATGGAATCCATATTTCCCATTGCCAAGAAATATGGAGCATGTGTGGTTGGATTGACAATGGATGAAAAGGGGATTCCGGAAACAGTTGAAGGAAGGCTGGGCATTGCGCAGCGTATAGTAGATACAGCATTGGAATATGGTATCTCCAAAGAAGATATACTGATTGATCCTTTGATTTTAGCTTCACCTTCAAACCAAAATATAGATATGGAAGTTATAGAGTCTATAAAGCAGATTAAAGTTCAACTTGGCGTAAAGATTATACTGGGAGCGGGAGAAGGTCTATACCAGTTGGCACAGCCTGACTTAACCCCTGACTTATTGGCGAGGGCTTTGGAGGAAGGATTAGAGGCAGTTGTTCTAGATCCTCTGGATGACAGTGTAATGGAGATAATAGAATAGATTTTTCATAAAAGAAAAACTAGAGTGGCAGCAGGACTATTTCTTGCTGCTCTCTAGTTTTATTCATATCAATAATACGTTGGTTCTCTGAACCCCGAAAGGGAAGGAGGAGATTTTTCTTTTCAATCTCAAATCTCCCATCTACCAGGATATCCGTTATGTCCAGCAATGATTCCCAACCATTGTTTTCGTTGGACTCTTTCAGAAGGGATTCATAGGTATACCCTGTATAGGTCATAATATTCAGGCCAAGATCTTTTAGCTTTTTCCCTAATACAGCAAAAGCCTTGGCTTGAGAAAAGGGTTCACCACCACTGAATGTAACCCCATCCAGTAGTGGATTCTTTCGCACTTCACCGATAATATCATCTATGGAAATAAAAGTGCCACCTTCAAAGGGATGGGTTTGAGGGTTATGACAGCCCATACATCGATGAGGGCAACCCTGTGCAAAGACCACCAATCTGATGCCAGGACCGTCTACTATGGATTCGTTTATAATGCCGGCTATTCTAATAAAATTATCCAAGATCCATCCCTACCTTAGTTTATTGTTTGTCTGGTTCCGTTCTTAGCAAAGCTATAAATACTTAATTTTATATTTGCTTAATTTTCAACTTGTGGCTTCTGGAAGCTAAAATGCTTAACTCGGTCACGCTCTTCAGCTCTTTTAGCGTTGTTAAATTGTTCAATGGTACCCACCAAATATCCAGTGATTCGGCGAATCCTTTCGAACTTGATATCCCCCTCTTCCCGACCGCAGGAAGGACAGGTGTTTCCTATTATACCAGTGTATCCACATACAGGATCCCTATCTACAGGATGGTTTATAGATCCGTACCCAACTCCTGCCTCCTTCATAGCCCTCACAATCTTTTCAAAGGCCTCTAGGTTTTGGAGGGGATCTCCATCCAGTTCAATGTAGGTGATGTGACCTGCATTGGTGAACTCATGATAGGGTGATTCCAGCCTGATCTTATCAAAAGCACTGATGTTGTAATATACTGGAACATGGAAACTATTGGTATAGTATTCTCGATCCGTTACACCGGGTATATTGCCAAAGATGTCACGATCCATCTTTACAAATCTGCCAGCAGTACCTTCGGCAGGAGTAGCTAGAAGGGTAAAGTTCAGTTTCAATGACTGGCTGACTTCATCCATCCTCTTGCGCATATGGCTGATAATCTTTAACCCTAACTCCTGAGCACGCTCTGATTCTCCATGATGTTGGCCAATAAGGGCCTTTAGGCATTCGGCTAAGCCAATAAAGCCCATGGATAGGGTACCGTGCTTCAATACTTCTCGGATCTCATCATCATAACCTAGCTTATCGGAATCCAGCCATATATGCTGTCCCATTAGGAAGGGGAAGTTTTTGACCTTCTTCTTAGCCTGTATCTCAAAACGCTCCAATAGCTGTTCTACAACCAGAGCTATCTTTTCATCCAACTCTTCAAAGAAACCGGGGATGTCATCTCTGTGCTTCAAACCCAATCGAGGGAGATTGATGGTAGTGAAGCTTAGATTACCCCTACCATAGATGATCTCTTGGGATGGATCGTACACATTTCCGACCACCCTAGTTCTACATCCCATATATGCAATCTCCGTTTCAGGACACCCTGGCTTATAGTACTTAAGGTTAAAAGGCGCATCCAAAAAGGAGAAATTGGGGAAAAGCCGTTTTGCACTTACCCTGCAAGCAAGCTTAAACAAGTCATAGTTGGGATCACCGGGATTGTAGTTTACTCCTTCTTTGATCTTGAATATATGTATTGGGAATATAGGCGTTTCGCCATTCCCCAAGCCCGCTTCTGCAGCCAACAGCAGATTTTTTATGACAATTCTGCCTTCGGGGGAGGTATCGGTTCCGTAGTTTATGGAGCTAAAGGGTATCTGAGCTCCAGCTCGGCTATGCATGGTATTTAGATTGTGAATTAAAGCTTCCATAGCTTGGTAGGTTTCACGATCAATTTCCTTAAGGGCTTTGCTCTTTGCAAATCTTTGAGATTTCTCTATTAAGGCTCTGTCTCCAAATATCTGTTCCAATAGCCGAGCTTCCAACTCAAGATATTTGTCATCGCCTTCCATCCTAGGTATTAAATTATGTTCCCGCTCAATTTTGTCAAAGACAGAATTTACAAGAGCTTGGTCATATTCTTCCTGGCACAGCAACTCCAGTGATTTGAATAGATTTTGTGTATATAGTTTTTTAAAGGATTTAATTACACCCGGAGCCATGCCATAGTCAAAATTTGGGATGCTTTGGCCCCCATGTTGGTCATTTTGATTGGACTGTATGGCTATACAGGCAAGAGCCGAATAGCTTTGAATGCTCTTGGGTTCTCTTAGATAGCCATGGCCTGTACTAAATCCTCCTTTAAAGAGCTTCTCGATATCGATTTGGCAGCAGGTAGTTGTCAAGGTTAAAAAATCTAAATCATGTATATGTATATCTCCTGCTTTATGGGCAGCTGAATGATCTGGGTTGAGCACAAACATATCATAAAACTGCTTAGCGCTCTCCGAGCCATATTTTAACATCGTGCCCATGGCAGTATCGCCGTTTATATTGGCATTCTCACGCTTTAAGTCAAGATCCTTTGCATCTTTGAAGGTAAGATCTTCTAATACCTTCATGAGCCGGGTATTCATTTCCCTTATTCTAGTTCTTTCAGCACGATAGAGAATATAAGTTTTGGCTGTCGTTGCATGGCCGTTTTCAATCAGTACTTTCTCGACTGTATCCTGTATGTCCTCTACTGTGGGAATCTCATCGCCCATCTTTTGATTTAGGATACTCGCAACTTCATATGCCAGCTCTGTGGCCATATTGTAATCATTACCGCCAATAGCTGAGGCAGCTTTAAATATAGCGTTTGATATCTTTTCTAAATTGAATGGTACTTCACGACCATCCCTTTTTTTGATCTTAGTAATCAAATTTCTTCCCCCTTCGACAGCTTATCTTTTCATAGATAATTTTACCACACACTACTTATAGCTGCAAATAGGACTTATGGCACAATATATAGTGTAGAACTCCAAATTTCCAGTCTATTGCATTATAGCTTCGGTTTATTAAGTCAATGGCAGAATTGCTAAAAACCGACAAAATGCCGCATTAGAGAATGACCTTCTTGAATGAATATGCCTGTTTTCCGAGCTTCAAATTCATCGTATCCCGATACCAGATTTTTATTGGAATTACCATTTTGGTAGATGATATAGGGAACAGGTTCCGATGTATGAGTCCTAAGTTCCAGGGGAGTAGGGTGGTCTGGCAAAATCATTATCTTATAATCTTTGTACTTGTCCAATCCCTTTAAAAGGGTTCCCATTACTAATTGATCAATTAATTCTATAGATCTAACTTTATTCTCAACTTCCCTGCGATGCCCACATTCATCGGGAGCCTCTATATGTATATACACAAAATCCTGTCCTAACTCCAATTCCTCTAGGGCAGCTTCAGCCTTTCCTACAAAATTGGTATCAATATTTCCGGTAGCACCACGGACTTCTACAGCTTTAAGTCCTGCGCATATCCCAATCCCCTTTATCAGATCAACAGCGGATATAACCGAACCTCTGATACCATAGGTATCCACGAAGGAAGGCAATGAAGGTTTTCGGCCCTCTCCCCACAACCATATGGAATTAGCGGGGCACAAACCTCTAGATTTTCTAGCCTTATTTATGGGATGGTCTTTTAGTATAGTATAACTGGCTTTCATCATCTCCAAAAGGTTTTTGTTTTTTTGTCCCTGTGGCAAGGAATTAGCAACTATTTTGTCTAATATATTATGGGGAGGGGTTAGCCTAAGGTCATCTAGACCATTAGCCCATACCATACAATGCCTATAGCTCACCCCGGGGAAGAAGGAGAAGGTAGGACTGTTAAAATGCTCTTGTATTACCCCTATTAGCTCTCTAGCCTCTTCCGTTGTTATCTCATCTGCACTATAATCCAGCATCCTCTTATTATGGTATCCTTCATCATCTGATAGGGTGACCAGATTGCAGCGGAGAGTAACATCGGTGTCCTTTAATTGGATGCCCATGCTGATGGCTTCGAGTGGAGAGCGACCGGTATAATATAACCGCGGGTTAAACCCCATGACAGATAGGTTGGCAACGTCACTGCCAGGAGACATATCTTCGGGTATGGTATTGACTAGACCCACTTCTCCCATTCGGGCTAAGCGGTCAATGTTAGGTTTGTTAGCACATTGCAAGGGGGTTTTATTACCTAGCTGGGGTACAGGGATATCTGCCATTCCATCCCCCAGAACGACTATGTATTTCATACTTCTCATTCCTTTGCTATGGGTAAGTAACATATATATCAAATACTATAACAAAAGGCTTGGCGTTGTCTATAGTTATTAGAATATAAAAGTAGAATTAAAGCTTGGATATAACATATAACAATTTTCTAGGAATAGGCAGAATTATATTGCTTATGGATTAGGGTACAGATGTATAATTATAATGGAAACATGTTAGAAGGGCAGGTAGAAGGAAATGACCAATAAAAATCTTATTTTAACCTATGATATTGGTACCACAGGTAATAAGTGTTCAGTATTTGATGAAAAGGGACAAAAGATGTTTTCAGTAGTGGTTGGCTATGAAACCATTTATCCCCAACCGGGATGGTCAGAACAGCGTCCCCAGGATTTTTGGTCCAGTGTGATACAAGGAACCAAAATGTTAATAGATGATTTGGGCATGGATCCGAAGGATGTAGCAGTCATTGGTCTGAGCGGTCATATGAATGGATGTTTACCTATAGATGGTCAAGGCCAGGTTCTTTTCAACAATATCATCCACTCAGATTGTAGAACCGGTGACCAATGCAGAAAAATCTCGGAGATTTATAGTAATGAATACGTATATAACATCACTGGAAATCGGATAGATCCCCATTATACCCTACCCAAAATACTTTGGTTAAAAGAGCATTATCCCGAGGTCTACGATAAAACCGCATATTTTTTGAATACTAAGGACTATATAGCTTATATGCTAACGGGCAACCTAGGTATTACCGATTATTCCGATGCATCTCTTACCTGTTTACTGGATATCAAAGCTAAGAAATGGTCCAGGGAACTGGTGGAGGGCCTTGACATTGATATAAGCAAACTGCCCCAACCAATGCGATCTCACGATATAGCAGGCAGGCTTTCAAAAGAGGCAGCCTCACTATTAGGCCTGAGGGCAGGTATACCAGTAGTTGTAGGAGGCGGAGATGGAGCTTGTGCTACCAAAGGATCAGGAGTAACAAGAGAAGGTATGGCTTACAATTACATAGGTAGCAGCTCCTGGATATCCACCATGAGCAAGTACCCTGTCCTGGATGACCAAGCTAGGATCTTTAATTTTTGTGATTTGGACGGAATTCACTACAATGTAACGGGAACAGTTCAATGTGCCACCATCGCCTATGACTGGGTAGTGGAAAACTTAGGAATGCATGAAATGGAATTAGCAAGGAGGGATGATCAAAGTATCTTCCAACTGATTCAGGGACTAGCAGAGGATTCACCCATTGGATCAAGAGGTGTATTCTTCCTTCCTTTTTTGATGGGAGAGAGAACTCCATATTGGGACGAGAATACCAAAGGTGGATTTATTGGCTTTACTCTATTCCATGACAGAAAGGACCTGTTTAGATCGGTATATGAGGGCATTTCCTATGCTTTAAGATCAGTTTTGGATGTCTTTGAAGAAAATCAGCTTTATGTAGAGGAACTAAATTTAATCGGTGGAGGAGCTAAGAGCTCTTTATGGAACGAGATTATGTGCAATGTATACAATAAACCATTATCAGTACATGCTCATCCAGGTGAGGCTACTTCACTGGGCACAGCTATAGCTGCTGGTGTGGGTGTAGGAATATTTAAGAGCTATGATGATGCAGGAGATATAATCCGTTTCAACCGGAGGTTGGAACCAGATACAGAAGCTGTAGCCCAATACAAAAAATACTATGGTGTTTATAAGATGATGTATCCCTCATTAAAATCCGTTTATGAAGCCATGGCACAATTATGAGACAGGGGGAGACAGGGGGAGACAGGGGGACGTTTCCCTTGTCTCTTTTTCGTGGAGAAACAATCCATTGACAATATAGAATTTAGTATTAGAATACTAATATACATCAATACATTGACTATAAAAGCGTATAGGATTTGAGTGAAAATATTAATATAAATGTTTTTCATCTTTATTGGTTTCATCTGCTATAGGCAAGTGTAAAGATTTTGTATACTATTGGCTCGATGTAGTGATGTTTAGGATAATTAAAGGGGATCGGTAAAATGAAAGCTGTGATTGTGGGGGCAGGAAAGCTAGGCTATAAACTGGCAGAGTTAATGCTAAACGAAGATATTGAAGTAACCTTAGTAGATACCAATCCAAAGACTATAGAGAAAGTTAATGACCATTTGGATGTACTAACAGTTAATGCAAATGGTTTGGAGTTAGAGATATTAAAGGAGTTGGGCATAAAAAGCTATGATCTGCTCATAGCTGCAACCGGAAGTGATGAAACCAACGTTATAATATGCAGTGTTGCTAAAAAGTTGGGATGTAAAAAAACTATTGCTAGGGTAAGAAATCCCGAATACCTTCATCAATTTGACTTTATAAAGTCTGAGATGGGGATAGACCATATTGTAAATCCTGAGTTGGCTACAGCCAATGAGATGGCTCGTTATCTATTAAAAAGCTATAGCTTCAACAATGGCGAATTCGCCAAAGGAAGAGTATCCATGGTTGACTTCCATATAAACAGTATGAAAGATCTTATTGGTAAGAAGCTAGCTGAGTTGGATGATTTTGATGAGCTGTTGGTAGTAGCCATATCCAGGAATGGTAATATAATTATCCCCCATGGTGGTACGCAGCTAGAAGAAGATGATGTAATCTATGTTATAGGTGAAAGCAAGAATATTAATAATTTAGCTGCTAGATTTAAACTTAATATGGATAAAAAGCACATTAAGAGGGTTATGATTTTAGGAGGGGGAAAGATAAGCCATTATTTGGCTGAGCAGCTACTTCAAGCCAATATAAGGATAACCATATTTGAGCAGAACGAAGAAAGGTGCAGATATCTATCGGAAAAGCTGAATAATGTTTTGATCATTAACGGCGATGGCACCGATATAAACCTTCTAGAAGAAGAGGACTTGTCATCCATGGATGCTTTTATTGGTGCTACTGGATACGATGAGCAGAATCTATTAATGTCCCTTATGGCTAAGCAATACGGAGTAAAAAAGGTTATATCCAAGATAAGCAGACCTAGCTATGTGCATCTGATTGAAAAGTTGGGCATAGATTTTGCTTTAGATCCTACAAATATTATAGCAGGAGATATACTAAAGTTTATTCGTGGAGGTAAGGTGATTTCTGTTTCTCTCCTTCTTGGTGAACAGGCGGAAGTAACTGAGGTAATTGTGGATGGAGACACAAATGCAGTAGGGAAACCCATATCGGAATTAGGCTTACCCAAGGGAATAATTATTGGTGCAATAGTTAGGGACAGAAAGGTTATAATACCCAATGGAAGAACTGTTATTTATCCCAAGGATAGACTAGTTATATTTTGTTTAGCATCCAATGCACCTCACTTGAAAACATTTATGAAGTCGAGCAAAGGAGGGGCGAAGGATGAACTACAGAATTATAATCAAGGTATTAGGAAGTTTATTGGTTTTTGAAGGACTGTTAATGATACCTTCACTTCTTGTTTCCGTTTTTTATGGGCAGAATGATACCTTTGCCTTTTTAGTTTCTATTGCACTAATGGTGGCTATTGGATTTATTATGTCTAGGGCTAATAGCTCCTATAAGCAAATAAAGGCTAAGGAAGCTCTAGCTATAGTATCTACTGGGTGGATACTAGCTTCTTTTTTTGGATCCCTTCCCTTTGTAATTTCGGGAAGTATCCCTTCTTTTGTTGATGCTTTTTTTGAAACCATCTCAGGGATAACAACTACAGGCTCTACGGTGATTGAGGATATCGAGGTTTTACCCAAAGGCATTCTATTTTGGCGTTCCTTTACTAATTGGATAGGAGGAATGGGAATACTGGTTTTTACTGTAGCTATCCTACCGACCATGGGTATCGGTGGGTTCCAGATATTTAAAGCGGAAAGCCCGGGACCAATAGCCGATAAAATAGTTCCAAGGGTTAAGGATACGGCCAAGATTCTGTATATAACCTATTTTTCCATTACCATCTTACAGATCATTCTCCTTGTTGCTGGAGGTATGAGTCTGTACGAATCCGCGGTGCATACCTTTGGAACGGTGGGAACAGGCGGATTTTCTACTCGAAATGCTAGTATAGGCGCTTATAACAGTACCTATATCCATGTAATAATTACTGTATTTATGGTATTGTCGGGAGCTAATTTTTCCCTATATTATGCGCTGTATAAGGGTAAGTGGAGGGATGTAATAAAAAATGAAGAGCTAAGACTATACTTGGGAATAGTTTTTGTTTCAAGTATATTGATAGGTCTCAACATATTCTTTGGAACCGATGGATATAAGAACATTGGTATTGCGTTTAAAGATTCTTTTTTTCAAGTAGGTTCAATTATAACCACAACTGGTTATGCTACCACCGATTTTGATCTTTGGCCGGTTTTTAGCAAGATGATATTATTGTTCCTTATGTTTATTGGAGGATGTGCTGGCTCAACAAGTGGTTCCGTTAAGAGTATCCGTATCCTGGTACTAGCCAAGCTTGTAAAAAGGCAGGTAGCCAAAACCTTTCATCACAATGCCTATCTACCCATCAAAGTAGATGGCAAGGTAATGAATGATGATGATGTTACTGGTATAGCAAGCTTTTTAGTTCTATATATCATTATGTTTGTGTTAGGGGTTCTCGCGATTTCTTTGGAAGGTCTAGATATAGTTAGCACCATAAGTGCGGTAGCTACTAGTATAGGCAATGTAGGACCTGGGTTTGGGTTAGTAGGTCCAGTTCAAAACTTCAGCGGATTTAGTCCCTACAGTAAAATAATATTGTCACTGCTCATGTTAATGGGCAGGCTTGAGCTATTTACCATTATTGCTCTAATATCCCCAAAATCATGGAAGAATGAGATCTGAGACAGGGGGAGACATGGGGACGTTTCTTCTGTCGCTTTTTCATAGGATTGGAGGTGTTTATGATTAGTCCAGGAACAGTTATATCATATTTAGAGATGTGTACTACTGAAGGAGTCAACCTACAAAGAGGTATGAATTTTCGCCTACGTGGTAAATCAAGTATACTTCTGATGAGTTTAAGACCTGGATCGCCTTATGCAGATAGGATAGAAGAGGAGGGGAGAGTCTTAATATATGAGGGACACGATATTCCAAATAAAAAAGGAGGCCCTGATCCAAAGACTGTTAATCAAGAGTTGCACAATAGTAGTGGTTCACTAACTCAAAACGGATTATTTTATAAAGCAGCCATTGACTATAAGAAAGGAATATGTCCTCCTGAGTATGTGAAGGTGTATGAAAAGATAAGGTCAGGTATATGGGTATATAATGGGATATTTAAACTGGTTGATGCATGGGAAGAAGAAAGTAATTATAGAAAAGTTTTTAAGTTTAAATTAGAATTGGTTGATGAAATAGAGAATAGTAGCCAAGAAGAACATCTAGCTCATGGAAGGGTCATACCAACTTCAGTAAAGCTAGAGGTGTGGAGAAGGGATAAGGGAAGATGTACCATATGCGGAAGTAAAGAGAATTTACACTTTGACCATATAATTCCTTATTCTAAAGGAGGATCATCATTAGTTGCACAGAATATTCAACTATTGTGCGCAAAGCACAATTTAATGAAACATGATAAAATACAATAGAAAAGATATAAATTTATTACATAGTGATAAGATAGACTAGTCTCCTATATCTGTGGTAATTCCAATAATATACCGAAATGGGGGTATAAAATTGGCTAGACAAGCTAGGCAAAGAAGTTCTACAGGAATTTATCATATTATGTTAAGAGGTATAGACAAAAGAGATATATTCCTGGATAACCAAGATAGAAGAAAATTCATTGAAAGTCTATTTAAAGCAAGAGAAGCTGGAGGATTTAAAATATATGGGTACTGTCTTATGGACAACCATGTGCACATGTTATTACAAGAAGATGAAGTAATTGGTACAAGTATGAAGAGAATTACAGTTAGATATGTTTGGTGGCATAACGATAAATATGAAAGAACCGGACATTTATTTCAAAACAGATTCTCAAGCGAGCCTGTTGAAACAGACAATTATTTCTTAACAGTCCTAAGATATATTCATCAAAATCCTTTAAAGGCAAGATTAGTAAACCGTTTAGAAGATTATGAATGGAGTAGTTATAACCAATATTTGTTAGCCTATCAAGGATTTAGTTCTCCGATTGATTTTCATATAATAAAAAATTATTTTACAACACTTGATGATTTTTGTCAGTATATGAATGCTAGTAATGATGATGAGTGTTTAGAATATAAGCCAATAAATAAGACCAGTGATAGTGCATTAAGGAATCGAATCAATGAAATATACAATATTGATGATTTGTCCACATTGACCAAAAAAGATCGAAATGAAATTATTAGGAAAATATATCATGAATCTAACACAAGTATAAGACAGTTAAGTAGAGTATTAGGAATAAGTAAAGCAATTATTGAGAGGGTAGTTAAACAAGACAGATGAAACGTCCCCTTGTCAGGATTTATGGAAAGGAGGAGAGGCGTATTTGTCGGTTTTGTGTTCATGACCGCAGACGCCTAATTCTTAATGGAATGGTTTAAAAGGTTTATGAAAGGAAGGTATGGGGGAGATCAACTTACTATGACTCTCCTTGCATTATCCATATTATTGACTTTGATAGGTCAATTAGCGAGAATTCCATTGCTCATGTTAATCGGCTACATACCTTTAGGCATTGGGATTTTTAGAACTTTTTCAAAAAATATAACTAAGAGAAGCATGGAAAACTATAAATTTGCTATGTTAATGAGCCCTGTATACGTAAGGTATAGAAGTATCCGCCGTCGCATAAATGATATAAAGACTCATAAACATTTCAGATGCTTCAATTGTGAGACTAATTTAAGAGTACCTAAAGGCAAGGGAAAAATACTGGTGACCTGTCCCAAATGTAAAGCAAAATTTCATAAAAAGACATGACATATATACGGGCGTAATATAGCCTGTCTTTTTTATGATGTTATTGACATATGACCATAACGTGATATAATTAAAGTGTAATGGGCATATGACCATAACTCTAAGGAAGGAGGTGCAGTTATGCCAAGAATGGACGGAACAGGACCTATGGGACAGGGACCAATGACTGGCAGAGGTTTTGGAGGTTGCTATGGTGCACATCCAGTTAGGTATGGACATAGATTAGGGCTAGGCTTTAGACGAGGATTTACAAGAAGACCAGGCAGAATGTTTAGAAAGGATTTCTATTATTGTACAGCTAATTCTAAGTCGAGAAGAGAATTACTGGAGGAACAAAGAAGGATTCTAGAGAGGGAACTGGACATTATAAATGAAGAGCTGGATAACTTAAACGAGGAATAAATCTGCAGGGGATACCCCTGCGGATTTATGGGGAATGAGGTGTATAAGATATGGCAAGGCCAAGAAAATGGAGAAGAGTTTGTTGTATGCCTGAAAAAACAATTTTTGGACCCCTTGATATAAACAATACAAAAAATAAGATTATAATGACGGTGGATGAATACGAGGCCATTCGTCTTATAGATTATGAAGGTATGACTCAAGAAGAATGCGCTGGCAGTATGGCTGTAGCTAGAACCACAGTTCAGAGAATATATAGCAATGCACGGATGAAACTTGCCCAAGCTCTGGTAGAAGGAAAAGTATTGAGGATTGAAGGCGGAGATTATGAGTTATATGGTGAAATGGAGCCAAGGCATGGACGTGGATCATGTCACCGACATAGGAGAGGCCCAAAAAATAGATGGTAAGAGGGCAATCATATGAAGATTTATGCGATTCCGGCAAAATTGTTGTAGAACAGCTTCATAGATTTACTCATGAATTTATAAATAAATGGTTAGAAGCATAGAAGTCATGATGCCGGTTAACTAATGTCTGATATTAATTATACAAGGGGGATGGATAGCTATGAAAAAACCGCAAGAATACTTAAAGGATCTAATTAATCGGTACCCTATCTTGGATGAATGCCGAAATGATATAGAGGGTGCATATGAGATGATGGCTACATGTTATAGACAAAAGGGTAAACTTCTAATAGCAGGCAATGGAGGTAGCAGCGCTGATTCAGGACATATAGTAGGGGAATTGATGAAAGGCTTTTTGAGTAAGCGCTCTCTTTCTGAGGAGATACAGCAAAGACTAATAGAATCCCATAGAGAAATGGGCGAGATAATGGCCAAGAATCTTCAAGGAGCCCTGCCAGCCATTGATCTAACAGCTCACGGACCTTTGATAACAGCTTTTAGCAATGATATAGACGGGGATTTAATATATGCACAGCAGATAATTGGCTATGGCCAGCCTGGTGATATATTTTTAGGTATTAGCACATCTGGGAATGCCAAAAACATTTTATATGGACTCTATGCAGCAAAGGCTATGGGTCTAAATACCATTGGTTTGACGGGCAGAACTTGTGGGAAGATGAAAGATGTGTGTGATATTACCATAAAGGCACCAGCTGATACCACACCAGAAATCCAAGAATTACACCTACCCATATATCATACCCTTTGTGCTATGCTGGAGTCATATTTTTTTAGAGAAACTTAATATAATAAGGTTAGTATTACATCTCAGGAGTTGGAAATTTTATAGATCTTGAAATGCCATCGTATCCTAAAATTGTTTTCAAAAAAGTATTCTTAGCATTATTAATATACAACTCTGGTTTATCCATAGCAGGACTAAAATGGGTAAGCCAGAGTTCTTTTACACCCCCTATAGATGCTAGTTGAGCAGCTTCAGCAAAGGTCATATGTTTGTTTTTTATAGCCTTTTCTAAATCCCTATCATCTCCATAAGTGCCTTCGCATACAAAAACATCGCTTTCATAGATAAACTCGGGTATTAAGTTAGTTGGCCGCGTATCGGTTATGTAGGTTAACTTTATACCTTTCCTTTCTTCACCTAATATCATACTGGGTACAAAGGTACGATTACCATCGGTTACGGTCTCGCCATTTTGGAGCCTATTCCAATACTTTTTAGGGATGTTCATATAAATGGCTTTTTCCGGATAGAACTTTGGCTTTCTGGGGACATAAAAACTATAGCCTAGGCAGGGCGCGGAGTGATCAAGCTCCAAGGTGGAAAGTATCAATCCTGAGTTATCCGGACTTCTATCTGTATTTTGACTGATTACAAGACCATGAGGGGAGATATCCAGATATAAAGTAATCTTCTGTAGTTCCAATATATCTATTTCAAAGGGAAGATAGGGTATTGCTGCCGTCATGCCCTCTATTATCTTTCTTATACCGATAGGACCAATAATGGTTATAGGATCAGCTCGGTGACTGTTGCCAATGGTGGACAACAGTCCAGGCAATCCAAATATATGATCTCCATGGACATGGGTTAAGCATATTATATCCAGAGACTTGAATCCCGATTTATTTTTCCTCATGGATACTTGTGTTCCCTCACCACAATCGATAAGGATTTTTCTGGATTGGTAGTTAATAATCATGGATGAAAGGAATCTATCGGGCATTGGCATGCCTCCACCGGTGCCCAACAAGGTTATATTCAACACATTCATTTTCCTCTCTTTTATTAAGGTAAAATTATATATAAAAGTATAATGATTATTATTGTTCTTGTAAAATATTATAATCATAGGTACAATAAAATGGACATATATTCAATGATAGATAAAAATCATATACATTTTGAGGTGAAATATGGTGGGGAAAAATAGGATTTTCCTTAAGAAGTTGGATTGGAAAAGGATAATAGGAGCTGTTCTTTTAATTACTCTGTTGCTATCCACTGTGTATTCTGCTGTCAAAATAATAAAATCACCTCATGAAAGCGAAGCAATAGACGAATCTACCAGAGTCAAGAGCGACTATACATTAATGCTGGTACAATGTATTTTAGGCCTTATTGTTATGGTTATACCCTCTCTAATCGAGAGAAAATGGATGATCAGCATTCCTAACTATATGTACATACTCTATTTCATATTTTTATACTGTGCAATATACCTTGGCGAGGTAAGAAACTTTTATTTTGTCATTCCCCATTGGGACACTATATTACATGCCTTTAGCGGAGCAATGCTAGGTGCATTGGGTTTTAGTCTGGTAAGTATCTTAAATGGCTCCAAGCGTTTGAAGTTAAACTTAAGTCCATTCTTTGTAGCTCTATTTGCCTTTAGTTTCGCACTTGCAGCAGGAGCTATATGGGAGATATATGAGTATACATTTGACGGTCTGCTATCACTAAACATGCAAAAGTTCGCTCTAGAAGATGGTACTCTTTTGGTGGGAAGAGCTGCCTTGTCAGATACAATGAAGGATCTAATTGTAGATGCCCTTAGTGCGCTTATCATATCCATTATAGGCTTTATGACAATTAAAAAGGACAAACTGGCTAAAGAGTACGAAGAAGCCAGCCAGGAATCTTAGCATTAAATTTGGTATAACTAAGTCATGAGTGTTAAGCAATAATATACAATAATCTAAGAGGAATAAGGAGGGTATTTATGAAATATTTCACTGCACTATACAAGGATAGGGACCCGGGGGTTATTAGCATTTTAGAGATCATGGATATAGAGACCGGAATACGGACACCTCTGGCAGAATTTGAAGACTTGATAGAAGCTCCTAACTGGACTCAAGACGGTAGATACCTTGTATACAATAGTAACGGATATATCTACACTTTGGATTTGGAGACAATGGAAAGAAGAAGGTTGGATACGGGCATTGCTACCAGGTGCAATAACGACCATGTCCTTTCACCGGATGGTAAACAGATTGCTGTTAGCCACCATCCTGCCGAGGACGGAAAATCTCGAATCTACATTCTGCCCTTTGAAGGGGGAGAGGCGAGGCTGGTAACACCATTAGGACCTAGTTATCTTCATGGATGGTCACCAGATGGACAGACCCTATCCTATTGCGCTGAGCGAAATGGCCAATTTGATGTATATACTATATCCGTCACCGGAGGAGAGGAAACTCAATTGACCAATGAGCCAGGGCTAGATGACGGTCCTGAGTATTCACCCTGTGGCAATTACATATGGTTTAACTCAACGCGAAGCGGACTTATGCAGATCTGGAGAATGGATAAGGATGGTTCTAACCCAACACAAATGACCTTTGATCAATCAAATAATTGGTTTCCTCATATTTCGCCCGATGGTCAAAAGGTTGTATATTTAACATACAAAAAGGGTGATGTGGAGCCGAATCAGCATCCTGCAAACAAGAATGTAGAGATAAGACTAATGTCTGCCGAGGGTGGTGAATACACTACCTTGGTAAAGCTCTTTGGAGGGCAGGGTACTTTGAACGTGAATTCTTGGTCTCCCGATAGCAAGAAATTTGCATTTGTTTCCTATAGGTTAAAAACTTGAGGCTTTACTTAGCCAAGGGAAAAAATATGTGTTAATATATAAAAAGGTATAGGTGACAAGCCTAACAAGATAAACATATTTTGCTTTTGGAGGAATTATTTAGTGGACTATATTATAAAGGAATTGGCTCAACATTTTAAGATTAGCCAGAAACAGGTTGCTGACACCGTTGCCCTAATAGATGAAGGCAACACCATTCCCTTTATAGCCAGATATAGAAAGGAAGTTACCGGAGGCCTGGATGATGCCCTTCTCCGTGACCTCTATGACAGGCTAACATATCTTCGGAATATGCAGACTAGACGGGAAGAGATCATCAGACTTATAGATGAGCAGGGCAAGCTGGATGAAGAGCTGGTGGCCAAGATAAATAGTGCTGCTACCATGACGGAGCTTGAGGACATCTATAGACCCTACAGACCAAAAAGAAGGACTAGAGCCATCATTGCCAAAGAAAAAGGTCTAGAGCCCCTAGCAGACATATTATTTGATCAGCAAATTATGGAAGGAGATATTCTTGAGATAGCTGCTTCCTATATAGATCCAGAAAAAGAGGTTAATACAGCACAAGAAGCGCTACAGGGAGCAATGGACATTGTGGCTGAAATGTTGTCCGATGATGCTGATCTCAGAAAGGCTATAAGGGAGCATACCTTCAGGCATGGATTGATAGTAACCAAAGGCCAACCCGAGGAAGAATCCGTCTATGAGATGTACTATGAGTACAGTGAAGCCGTAAGGCGAATCCTACCCCATAGGATTTTGGCCATAAACCGAGGGGAAAAAGAAGGCTTTCTAAGCGTTAAGATAGATGTTGATGAGCAGATCATTATAAACCTAATGGAGAATAGGGTCGTAACCAACAGGAAAAGCATAGTATTTCCCTATATTCAAGAGGTGATACTAGACTCCTATAAACGGCTTATTGCACCATCCATTGAGAGAGAAATTCGAAATCAGCTGACAGAAGTAGCCGAGGAGCAAGCTATAAAGGTTTTCGGAGAGAATCTCAATAACCTCCTACTTCAGCCTCCAATTAAAGGGAAGATAGTTATGGGTCTGGACCCTGGCTATCGTACTGGTAATAAGGTGGCGGTGGTGGATGAAACTGGAAAGGTGTTGGACACCGGGATAGTATATATGACCTTGCCCCACCATGATGTAGACAAAGCCAAGGACTATTTAAAGGCGTTAATAGCCAAACATAAGGTTGATATAATTGCAATAGGTAACGGAACAGCATCCAAAGAAACCGAGATAGTAGTGGATGATTTGCTAAAGGAGATAGATAGTCAGGTTTTCTATATAGTAGTTAATGAAGCAGGAGCTTCGGTATACTCGGCTTCGGCCTTAGGTAGTGAAGAGTTTCCTGACTTCGATGTAGCCTTAAGGAGTGCTATATCCATTGCTAGAAGATTGCAAGATCCTCTAGCTGAGCTGGTAAAAATTGATCCCAAAGCCATTGGGGTAGGACAGTATCAGCATGACGTTAACCAGAAAAGGCTTGCTGATACCCTACAAGGGGTAGTGGAAAGCTGTGTAAACAATGTAGGAGTGGATCTAAACACAGCCTCTCCATCCTTACTTCAATATGTTTCTGGCATCAGTAAAGGGGTATCAAAAAATATCGTTGCCTATAGGGAGGAAAAGGGTAAGTTTACCTCCCGAAAAGAGCTTTTAAAGGTTAGCAAACTAGGACCGAAAACTTTTGAACAATGTGCCGGGTTTCTCAGGATACCCGATGCTCCAAATGTACTGGACAACACCGCTGTTCATCCAGAATCCTATGACGCTACCATAAAACTTTTAGAGCTTAATGGTTATTCCCTTGATGATATGTCCAAGGATAAAATTAAGGAACTACAAAAATCCGCGGAGAGCTGGAACCTAGAAGAGCTATCAGTCACTTTGGGTATAGGCATCCCAACCCTAAAGGATATCTTGGAGGAGCTAAAAAAGCCAGGACGGGATCCGAGGGAGGAGCTTCCTCAACCTGTTCTTCGAACCGATGTTATGGACATCAACGACCTAAAACCCGATATGATACTTACGGGAACCGTCCGCAATGTTGTGGATTTTGGAGCTTTTGTAGATATTGGGGTGCATCAGGACGGCTTGGTACATATCTCTCAGCTAGCTGACAGGTATGTAAATCATCCCATGGATGTAGTGCAGGTGGGTGATATCGTAAAGGTTAAAGTGTTAAGCGTGGATGTTAAGCGTAACAGGATTTCTCTAACCATGAGAGATATAGATTAGAAGTTAGAAGTTGAAAGTTAGAAATTGGGGGTTTGGAAATGATTCTGATTAAAAATGGTAAGATCCTTACTATGAGTGACAGGGTTTATGAGAAAGGCGATATTCTAATAGAAGGTAAAGAGATCAAGGAGATAGGGGAAAGCATCGATGCACCTGCTGGTGTAGAAGTTATTGATGCACAGGGCATGTGGGTAATGCCAGGCATAGTGGATGCCCATTGTCATATTGGAATGTGGGAGGACGGAATAGGTTTCGAAGGCTCTGACGGAAACGAAGCTACTAATCCCGTTACTCCAGCCCTTAGGGCAATTGATGGTATAAACCCTGAGGACAATTGCTTCCGCGAAGCCAGAGAACATGGCATTACGTCGGTGGTTACAGGTCCAGGCAGCGCTAATGTGATAGGCGGACAGTTTGCTGCCCTTAAAACCTATGGTAGGCGTGTGGACGATATGGTAATTAGAGAGCCACTAGCCCTTAAAGTAGCGTTTGGGGAAAACCCAAAGAGGGTATACAACGGTCAGCGCAAATCACCTAGCACCCGTATGGCAACAGCTGCAATTCTAAGGGAGAACTTGGTTAAAGCTCAAGAATACAAAAAGAAGATGGAAAAAGGGAAACAAGATCCCGACAAGATGCCAGAGCGGGATTTGAATATGGAGATTTTGGTAAAGGTATTAAACCATGAAATTCCTATAAAAGCCCATGCACATCGCGCTGACGACATCTTAACCGCCCTTCGCATAGCAAAAGAGTTCGACGTGGATATTACCTTAGACCATTGCACCGAAGGTCATAGGATTGCGGATTTTTTACAGGAGGAAAATGCTAAGGTTATCCTAGGACCTCTCTTTAGCGATCGTAGTAAGGTTGAGCTAAGGAACATGACCTTTAAGGCACCTGGAATCCTTTCTAAGGTTGGGGTAAAGGTAGCTATGATGACAGATCATCCTGTTATCCCCATACAGTATCTGCCTGTATGTGCTGCCATTGCAGTAAAAGAGGGCATGGATGAAATGGAGGCTCTAAAGTCCATTACCATAAACGCTGCAGAGATTACAGGCATAGCTGACAGGGTAGGAAGCTTAGAACCAGGGAAAGATGCTGACATAGTAATATACGATGGACATCCTTTGGATTTTTAGATCCAAGACGGTTTGGGTCTTTATCGATGGGCATGCAGTTAAGAAGCCTGAATAATGCCTATTGTGTATTTTGGTCTTGATTTTTCATTAAATATTAGTTATTATATAGTTGAAAACCGAATAAATATTAACTATCTTCGGGGCAGGGTGAAATTCCCTACCGGCGGTATAGCCCGCGACTCCTTTAATAAAGGATTGACTCGGTGAGATTCCGGGGCCGACAGTTAAAGTCTGGATGGGAGAAGGTGGTGACATTATGGTCATTTTGTATTGGATAGAATAATCCCCCCGAAGCTATTGGGGGGATTTTATTATGAAAAAATTTATTAATTATATGGGGAGGATTAAGATGATTGATCAAGGATCAGTGGGAAACAAAGCATTTTCTCGTGAGGTGTACTCTTTAAACGGAATTGTAAAACTAGCTCTGTTGTCTGCTATAGCTTTTGTACTCATGCTCCTGGAGTTGCCGTTACCCTTATTTCCATCATTTTTGAAGATTGATTTAAGCGATTTGCCTGCACTTATAGGCGGCTTTGCTTTGGGACCTGTGGCAGCTGTTATAGTGGAGTTTATCAAAAACGTATTTCACTTTATATTTAAAAACGATGGAACCGGTGGAGCAGGAAATCTAGCCAATTTCATAGTAGGAATCAGCTTTACCGTACCTGCAGCTATTATATATATGAGGAACAAGACCAAAAATGGTGCAATTATAGGGATGATAGTAGGAACCATACTTATGGCTGTTCTTTCTTCCTTCGCTAATTACTATATCCTGATTCCGCTTTATGCTAAGCTCTATTCTATGGATGTAGTAATGGGCTTAATGACTCAGGCTAACAATAAGATAGTGGACGTTAGGACCTATGTAATATATGCTGTTATACCCTTTAATCTGCTAAAGGCAATATTTACGTCAATAGTAGCCCTTTTGATTTACAAGCATGTATCACCAATACTACACAAATAAAGGGTATCCATCAGGATTTTAGATTGATCTTATTCGCAATCATGAAGTATACAAACAAAAGAATAGCACAACAGATAATATATCCACATAAGAGCCGGGCAGCCGGCTCTGGTGTTTTTTGGGCAAATCTCTTGTTAGACCGATAGAATAAGGATATAATAGTAATGATTTTTGTGATGTTGTTTATACAATGGGTTATAGGATAATATATAATGTTTTGTGGAGTGGGTTGCATGAAGGAAATCTATACCTATTCGGAAAGGGATACGGAAAATCTAGGTGAAAAAATAGGAAAGTTGGCATGGCCGGGTATGATAATTCTCTTAAGAGGGGATTTGGGTACGGGTAAAACCGTATTGACTCGGGGAATAGCCAGAGGGCTAGGCATAGAGGAACCAGTTACCAGCCCTACATATACCTTGATTCATCAATATAGTGGAAGACTGCCTCTTCATCATTTTGATATATACAGGCTCAGCGATGCCGAGGAGATGTATGATTTGGGCTATGAGGAATTATTCTACGGTCAAGGAGTATCTGTAGTGGAGTGGCCCGAGAGAATGGAGGATTTGGGTCCTGACCAATACCTAGAGATTACCATAGAGAAGAGATCCATAGATGATGAAGATCAGCGTGTAATCAGGATAGTGTCCCAAGGAGAAGCATATGAGAAATTTGAAAAGGAATTGATGAACCTATGAAGATATTAGCAGTTGAATCATCGGGAATGGTGGCCGCCGCAGCTATTGTTGATCAGGATAAGCTGATAGGTGAGTTTTTGTTGGATCATGGTAAAACCCATTCTCAACAGTTGATGCCCCTTATAGATCAATTACTTAATAATCTGGATATGAAGCTTACGGATATTGATGCCATAGCGGTATCAAAGGGCCCCGGCTCCTTTACCGGCCTTAGGATAGGCATAGCTACGGTTAAAGGGCTAGCACAGGCTATAGACAAGCCTGTTATAGGAGTGCCGACTTTGGATGGATTGGCATATAACCTGTCCTTCAGGGAGGGTTTGATATGTCCAATAATGGATGCCAGAAGGGAGCAGGTATATACATCCATATATCGATCTAAGGGCGAATTAAAGCGCATTGATGACTATATGGCTGTTCCGGTAGTGGACTTAATCAAAAAGCTAAAGGCATATGATGAGCCGGTAATCTTTAATGGAGACGGAGTACCTGTATATCAGGATATTATAAAAAAAGAAATGGGAGATCAGGCATCGATGGCACCTACCAACCTACTCATGCAGCGAGCTTCTTCCATTGCCTGTTTGGCTTTGGACATGTTCCGATCCAACGAAGTTCAAAGCTATTTGGAATTAGTTCCCTTCTACCTAAGAAAATCTCAGGCAGAGCAAAAATTTGCTTCAAAGGGCTAGGAGGAGGCAGTTTATGGACGAGTTATGGGTAAGGCCCATGAAATCGGAAGACATCGATGAGGTGTTAAAAATCGAAAGGCTGTGTTTTTCCACCCCTTGGTCCTATCAAGCCTTTAAATCTGAGATAGAGGGTAATCACTGTGCCAGATATGTAGTGGCGGAGCGGGAAGGCCATGTAATCGGATACGGGGGAATGTGGATTATTCTGGACGAAGCCCATATAACCAATGTAGCTGTTCATCCCCATTATAGAGGTAAAGGGATAGGTGAGGCTTTAATGAAAGCATTGATTAACACTGCAGCTCAACTCAAGATAACAAGCATGACTTTGGAAGTTCGTGTTTCCAACAAGATCGCTCAAAACCTGTATGAAAAGCTGGGTTTTATGGGCGTAGGGGTTAGGAAAGGATATTACACCGATAATGGCGAAGATGCTCTTATCATGTGGAAGGATAAGCTTACCAAATACTGATGGGGGAATGATTTTGGATACAGGATTGGCGAGGGTAACCATAAAGATCTTTGGACTTATAGCTATCGCTTTTTTAATACTAGGCCTTTTGTTGACCGATATTTTTTGGGTAGCTTTTGATATTAATCATTATAAAAGAGAATATGCGAAACTTGGTATCTCAGAATCCACTGGCATGAACAGTGAGGATCTGTTAAATACTACCCATGAGCTTCTTGATTACATTAGAGGGAAAAGAGAAGACCTGAAGATCTCCGCTGTAGTCCATGGGCAGGAGCGATTGGTATTCAATCAAAGAGAAATAGACCATATGGTGGACGTGAAGGATCTTTTTTCACTGGCCTTCAACCTTAGATGGATTTCTTTTGGGATTTTTGCGCTATTTTTTTCCATATTAGCTAAGCTAAAGGGCAAAGATGCCATTAGAAACCTATGTATCACATATTTAGTGGTATTAGCTGTATTGATGGTAATTGCAATAGTGCTCATCGCTTTTATCTTTATAGATTTTACGGCCGTGTGGGATCAATTCCACTATATATTTTTCGATAATGATCTTTGGCTTCTGAATCCTGACACGGATATAATGATTCAGATGGTACCGGAAATGTTTTTTTATGATACCGTTATGAGAATTTTGGGTTTGTTTGCTCTTAAGTTGATTGCTTTAGCCATATACTCAGGATTCATACTGCTGAGAGGGACAAGATTTAGAAGGGTATAGGTGTAGAAATCATTGTGGTAAAAGATTTACTGGTAAGGTAAGGATAGAATAGACTAATAGGACGATGAAAGGTGAAGAGATGACATACTTTAGTGACATGAAAGAAAAAGCCCAGAGCTTGGTGAATAAAAAGGATATTATTATTCTAGGAATTGAAACATCCTGCGATGAGACTTCTGCAGCGGTCGTAATAAAAGGAAGAAAATTTTTATCTCATAAGATAGCATCTCAGATTGAACTGCATAAAAAGTATGGAGGAGTAGTACCTGAGATTGCATCCAGAAAGCATGTTGAGGTAATAAATCCCTTGATCCGGGAGACAATAGAGGAAGCTGACATAGCACTAGATAGCCTAGACGCAATAGCAGTAACCTATGGCCCGGGATTGGTAGGCGCTTTGTTGGTAGGCGTATCCACAGCCAAGGCACTGGCCTATGGTTTATCCATACCCCTGGTTGGAGTTCATCATATTGAGGGGCATATAAGCGCTAACTATATTGAGCACCCGGAACTTACCCCTCCATTTTTGTGCTTGGTGGCATCAGGAGGCCATAGTCATCTGGTTTGGGTAGAGCATTATGGCAAATACCAAGTTTTGGGTCAAACGTTAGACGATGCGGCAGGAGAGGCATATGATAAGGTAGCCAGAACTTTGGGGCTAGGTTATCCCGGAGGGCCTATAATAGACAAATTAGCGCAAAAAGGTGATCCACACTTTGTAGAGTTTCCTAGACCAAATATCAAGGAACCTCACTACAACTTCAGCTTCAGTGGTTTAAAAACTGCGGTTATCAACCATCTTCATACCATGAAGCAGCGTGGCCAACATTACCGAGTAGAGGATATAGCTGCCAGTTTTCAGCAGGCGGTAGTTGATTTACTGGTCAATAAAACAATGAGAGCTGCTATGGATAAAGGCACCCAAAAGGTTGTGTTGGCAGGAGGAGTAGCAGCAAATTCAGCTCTAAAGGCTCACTTGGAGGAAGAAACGCGAAGAAGAGGGATAAAGCTGTATTATCCAACACCTTTGTTATGCACAGACAACGGCGCTATGATTGCCTGTGCAGGCCATTACAAGCTAATGCGGGGTGGGATCTCCGATTTGACATTAAATGCAGTTCCAGGTTTATCCCTAGTAGAACAGCCATAATGGCTGTTTTTTATTTGGATAAAAAAGCTGCGGTGGGAGAACATAGTAATGGTTAAAACATGTGCAAAGACATGAATAAGATATTGAGGTGATGTTGTAAATGAAGCTTCAAGAGATAATGACAACCAATGTAATCACAATCGAACCTAACAGTACTGCTTTAGAAGCAGCCAAGATTATGCAGTCTCATAATATTGGTTTTATTCCGGTATGCAATCAGGACAAAAAAGTACTGGGTGTAATAACGGATAGGGATATAGTAGTTCGATGTATAGCAAACACTGACAATCCTGCCACCACACACATACAAAATATTATGACAACGAATGTCATCTATGCTGAGCCTACCATGGATGGAGATGGAGCTGCCCGTTTAATGGCTCAACACAAGATTAGACGTCTTCCTGTTATACAGAATGATAAATTGGTTGGTATAGTAGCTATAGGAGATCTGGCTACCAAATATAGATTGGTCCAAGAGGCTGGTCAAGCTCTAAGTGAGATATCTGAGCCTGCAAGACCTACCAACCTTATTCAATAGAATGGATTTGCTATAGGGCTTCATTCCATAGCCTTCTAACCATAAGAAAAGGAAAATTTCAGTAGGATTTTATAAAAAATCCTACTTTTTGTTTTAAATCTCCTACATTGTTTAATAATATATAAATAACAACGGTAAATAAATCCATTTATCCCATATTGAAAACAGTTGTAGAGGTTACAACACTAGCCTAAAGGCGTAACATTAAAATCATAATGTAGGAAGGGAAGGAATGATACATATGAGTTTGGAAAGTTTATCCTATCATCAGGTTATCGAACTGGCAGCTACTTTTGAACAGAGAGGCTATGAGCTATATACCAAGGCATCAAAGCTAGCTGAACAAGAACCTGCTAAGAATATGCTTCTTTTTTTAGCAGAGCAAGAGAAGAAACACGAACAGGCCTTTAGAAAGATGTATGAAAACATAAAGAATATAGATTCTGGAGAGCTTGTCAGTATCAGCGAAGAGTCGTTAGACTATCTTGATGCTCTATCCAAATCCAGCATATTCCCAGCAGATGATAATAAGTTTCTTGAGCAAATAAAAAGTCTGGATGACGTCCTTGAAGTGGCTACGCAAACCGAGAAAGACTCTATACTCTTTTACGTCGAACTATCCTTTTATGCGCCTGATGAGGAAACTGAAAAATTCTTCAAGTTTATTATCGGGGAGGAGAAGAACCATCTGGTTAAGATTCAGCAATTGGATAAGCTGATTAAGGAAAGAGGAGTTGTATACTGACATAGAAAAAAGCAGCTGAGACTAGCTGCTTTTTGTGTACCCTTCTATTTACAAATGTAGGGGGACCGTTTAAGTAGCTCTTTCTCTATCTCTAAACAATAGAGTGATACTATATAAGCCAGCCACTCCTACAAGGGTATAGATTATTCTGCTAAGCAAGGCATCCTGGCCGCCAAACAATGATGCTACCAGATCAAATTGGAACAATCCTATTAAACCCCAATTTAATGCGCCTATTATAATTAAGATGAGCGCTATACGATCCATTTCATCAACTCCTATCATGATTATACCCATAGTATACCCACAATAAATGCGTTGATTCTACAATAGGATTTTGTGCTCGGTTTCCAAATTTTTGATCTTGCTAAAGATATATTGAACTTTCATATTTTCAGATTTCGTCAGGGTTTCAAAATCACCCACCAAAATCAGTCTTTTCCTACCTCTTGAAAGGGCAACATTGGTTCGGCGATAATCCTTCAAAAAGCCTGTTCGGGTGGAAGTACCTGGAGAGGTATAATTGCTACGCACCCAATTAATGATCACATTATCCTGTTCCCTGCCCTGGAAAGAATCTATGGTATAGATGTTTTGTTCTATAAACCTTGATAGTTCTTGACGCATACCATGGAAGTAATCCGAATGCTCTTCAAAGACCTCTTTAAGTTTTTCTGCATGAGCTTTGTAAGGGGTAATAATACAGATATCCCTTAAACGCTCACCTGATTTAAGCAATTCTAAAACCTTTCTGACGGAAATCATGGCCTCGGTTAAGTTATAGAAAGTAGAGTTTACCTCAGTTTCTTCCCGCTCTTTAGGGCTAAAAAGCTTGGAAGTATCTATAATTTCGATAGGATTGGATGAAAACTTACTTTTCCTCTTGGCAGGAGGAAGCTTGTAATATTCCGAATCCAAGTTCGTGGACAATCTTCCGTCGTATATCAAATCGGATATAAAGGAAACCATCCTTGGATCTTGTGAACGGTAGTTAATGTCCAAGAAAACGCTATTATATCTATTAGCATCGGTTATCAGGTTTTCAAACATACTCCGTTGCAGTTTTTCCCTAGTACTTAGATCCATATAGGGATCATATTCCAGCAGTATCTCATTTTGTATGGGGAAAGGAGGAATCTGCATATGATCGCCTATTATTACGCATTTATCGGAAAACTGTAGGCTAAATAGAGTCTCAGGTACATCCATTTGAGAGGCTTCATCGATAATAAGGACATCAAAATGGGTTTTTGAAATATTTCTATCAAGGTAATAACCAAGGGGAGTACCCAAAACTATGCTGTTTTTACCCTTTAACAGGGAAGTATACGCTGGATTGGATGTAGATACTGTATAGGCATAGGGCAGATCGGATTTTGCTTCGATATTGTTCCCTGTCCTCAGAGCTCTTACATTTTCTTCTATAAGTTTCTCCAAGACGTTGTCTACAGCAATATTGGTCTTTGCCAAGACTAACACATCTTTTCCTTCATAATAATACTGGAGAGCTATCTCCTTTATGAGGGTAGTCTTACCTGTACCAGGAGGACCTTGGACAATGGTCAATGCATTGTCGACTCCATCCATACTCTTAACTAGGGATACTGCTTGTTTTTGCGCAGGATTGTGCAGCAGCTCCTTGTTATAGTAAGAACTGTCAGGGAGTGGCACAATGTCCTGGGGATTAAGCTTTTTCTCCTTCCTTAATCCCAATGCTATTGCCAATAGAGGGGGAAGTGTATCCCTATCTATTGCATCTACTATCCTGTCCAGGTAAGTCATTAGTATGTTGCTGTTGGAATCCCGTGCCATGGTGGAGATTCTGGAAACCTGATCCTCAGTAACATTATCCAATGCCTTTAACTCTACAATATACCCATCGTCGGTTTTTTTATCCCTGCACTCAATAACTTCAAACTCCCAGCCGTCACTCGATGTCAATACCTCACCGGGGAAGAAGGAAATAGGCATATTAAAGATGTATGAGCCTCTATAGGAAACCAGAAAAACACATTTGATC
>JAWLDD010000002.1:0-30382 GCA_041686815.1 Candidatus Atribacteria bacterium
GGAAGCAACTGCTTTCATTTTGCCATCGCCGCCGACTTTTCGAACCCTTACATCAGTAATTTCCAATTTAAGCTCACCACCTTCCGAGTCTTAAACATGGTAGTTATATATTAATTCGCCAAAAAAAGCCATAGTCCTGCTCAAAATCAAAAAAAAAGGAAAAAATTTTCTTATAGTTGATTATTTACCCAAAAAGATGGCTCAACTATCACTTTTCGCTGGATTTCATCCATCTGCTTTAAAACCATTAGGGATTTATAATCCTTGATCTTCTTCTGGTCGGGATCCTCTGTGGAGATTATTACCCCTACTCCAGCTATCTCGGCTTCAAATTCATGGAGCAGCTCCATAAGTCCTGCTGCGGTTCCTCCGCCTTTCATAAAATCGTCGATTATCAGGCCTTTTTGACCCTTTTGTACCGATCTCTTGACCAAGGACATGGTTTGTATACGTTTGGATGAAGCCGATACATAGTTTATGGATACCGTAGATCCTTCGGTTACCTTGCTTTCCCTTCTGGCCACAACCACGGGGCAGTTTAGAGCTCTTGCAGTCATAAGAGCTATGGGTATACCCTTGGTTTCAACGGTTATGACAAAGTCAGGTTGAGTATGATGAAATTGAGTGGCCAGCATCTCGCCAAACTTTTGGACTACTTCCGGCATAAACAAAATGTCGGTCATATACAAAAAACCTCCAGGTAGTATCCGGTCGGGATCGGAAAGCTCCTTGCATATGTCCTCTATGAAGGTGGCATCTTTTTTGTATAACCGGGACAAAAATCTGACTCCTCCCGCAGCTCCTATGACGGTTTCAATTTCTCCCAGTTCAAATCTGTTAAAGAGTTCTCTAATAATATCGATATCATCACTTATGGTGGATTTGGCTGTTTGAAACATCTCGCTAAAATAATTAAGGGTAAATATTTTATTGGGATTGTTGCACAATATATTGACCATTGTGCCAATCCGCTGATTTCTTCTGATCTTTTCCATCCAATCACTCCTTCAAAACCAAAACAAAAACAAATATCATCTATGCTATAGCCCTATTATAACCAATTATAACATAGTTTTAAATTCAATCCGAATGATTTTTGAAACTTTTCATTTTTTATTCGAATTGAAAGTAAAATGATACCATATAAAATTATGCCATATTAGGGGAAAATAGTTTGTTCCGTCAACTTCCAAAACGCATCGGGAAGTTGCCTTATAGGTCCCATCTTTGTAGGATTATTGACGGCACTTCCCTTAGAAGCACAGCTATCAGGTCTTTGGAAGTTTCCTACACAAATCCATTTTCCTACAAACATATTCCTGAACCTCCAGTTGGCTTTGCTATCCTAAGGCATTACGGGAATTTGCCTCATATCACCAACATAGTGGGCTATTGATAAGTGCCAACTAACATCACCTTAGTTTTCTCTAAATCGATGTTGGAATAAACGTTCAATAGCCATTATGAGTTATTATGGAATATATTGTTCTAGTACCCATGAATACATTTTTGTTGTATAATACCTGAGAAAGAAATTAATTAAGCGATTGTGTAAATAGATTTTAAGTATGTTAGATAGTTAGAGATTACCTATATATAAATATCTCAATGCAGAATTGGAAGGATGAATGTGCAAATGAAAAGGATTTTAGGCTGCTTAAGAAGAGCAGTAGAAGATTTCAATATGATAAATGAAGGGGACAGGATTGCTGTTGGAGTATCCGGGGGTAAGGACAGTTTGATGCTTTTAAAGGCCTTAAGGCTATATCAGTATATGTCCCCAGTAAAATATGAACTAGAGGCTATTACCTTGGATATGGGCTATGAGGGCACTGATTGGTCAGAAGTTCAAAGGTATTGTGAGGATCTAGGCGTTCCCTATACCATTCGGGATACCAAGATAGGAACCATAGTGTTCGACGTCCGACAGGAGAAAAATCCCTGTTCCCTCTGTGCCAAGCTAAGACGAGGAGCCTTACACAATACTGCGCTGGAGCTGGGATGTAAAAAGGTAGCCTTAGGCCATCATAGGGAAGATGTAATCGAGACACTTTTCCTTAGCTTGTTCTACGAGGGCAGGCTCAACACCTTTTCTCCAGTCACCTATTTGGACAGAAAGGATATAACCTTAATAAGGCCACTAATATATGTACCTGAACCTGAAATCAAAAAAGCGGTAAATAGGCATAATATTCCAGTAGTATTCAACCCCTGCCCGGCAAACGGGGAGACGAAAAGGGAGTATATAAAAAATCTGCTCAAGGACATATCTACGGATATACCAAATGTCCATGAACAGATTCTAGGTGCTCTCAAAAAAACTCATGTGCGAAATTTATGGAACCGTTAGTCGGCATTTCCTAGGGCGAACATGATGTTGCCCTCAGCTGCTACTTGGTCACCAACTAGTGCTCTACCTGTACCTTTGCCTAAAGTTCCCCTCATTCTGGTTATCTCAACCTCTAATCGAAGTTGATCTCCGGGAATGACTTGTCGTCTAAACCGCATTCCGTCGATGCCAGCAAAGAAAGCCAGTTTGCCTTGATTTTCCGGCTGGCTGAGAACAATTACCGCTCCCAGTTGAGCCATGGCCTCTACTATCAACACCCCGGGCATAATAGGCGTACCAGGAAAATGACCTTGGAAAAAGGGCTCATTGACGGTGACGTTTTTTATGCCCACTGCTCTTTTTCCAGCATCCAATTCCAACACCCTATCCACCAATAAAAAGGGATATCGGTGAGGTATTCGTTCCATTATTTCGCGGATTTCCATTAAGTCCATCTATACCTATCCTCTCAAACTATTTGCCTGCTTCTCCATCTCATCGGCGGCTTGAACAACCCTGGAATTCAACTGATAGACTCTTTGAGCCATGATAAGGTCTGTCATCTCTTGAGACATGTCAACGTTGGACTGTTCCAACCACCTTTGAAGTACCCTGGTACCCACGGCCTGTAGTGGCGGACCGCTGTCTTCGGTAGCTATAAAGTATGAACCCCTTACACGCTGTAGGGTATCAGGATCCTGAAAGTTATATATGCCCAGTCTTCCTTCATAGGTATAAGCCCCATATTGATCTCTAGAATAGACCGTCCCATCCTGATTGACCAGAATATCATCCTCTTGGGTTTGGGCTTCAAAATAGAAAGGTTGACCATATTCGTTAAGAACAGGATATCCTTCCCAGTTGTCCAACCTTGCATCTCCGTTGTCTAACCTTGATAATTTAAAATTTCCAGATCGGATGTATGTTGCCTGATCCTCTCCAATATCTATGGCAAAAAAACCTGGTCCTTCCAAGGCCATATCCAAACTATTGTTGGTTTGGGTAAGAGATCCTTGGGTGAAATAGGTTCGTACGGAGGCTACACGTACTCCATTGCCCACCAGCGGAGCGGCTCCGGCCTCAGCTGGACGATTCTCCATAATGTCATATAGGGTTTCTTTGAAGTTGGGTGTAGACCGCTTATACCCAATGGTGGAGACATTAGCTATATTATTGCCGATATAGTCCATTTTATGCTGTTGTACTCGCATCCCTGTAGTTCCGGTATATAAAGCTCTAATCATCTATGCTCCCCCTTAATACATTCCTACACGCTTCCTACTTGGTTCACTGCCTTTTCAAGGGTACTGTCCATCATTTGAAGTATCCTTTGATTGGCTTCGTAGCTTCGCTGAACTACTATTAAATCCGTCATCTCTTCCACCAGCTCTACGTTTGACCCCTCTGCATATCCTTGAAGGACTTGTCCTTCAAAATCTATAATGGGATTGGCGCCAGGGTTGTTGTTTGCAAATAGGTTGTCTCCTATCTTCTCCAATAAAGTGGGATCCTCGAAATTCACTAGTTGTAGACGATTGATAAAGTTGCCCCACTGCCATACATTTCCCTGGCTATCTATCTCAAAATCTGCTTGTCCAACCTCTATAGGACCGTATTGGCCTACTACTTGGTGTCCTTCCATGGTCACCAATATGCCCTCATTATTTACCTTGAAAGTACCATCACGGGTATAATACTCTTGTCCATCCCTCAATATGGTGAAAAACCCGTTACCTTGTAGGGCTACATCGGTGGCCAGGTTTGTCTGCTGCAATGGACCGTCTTGGAAGTAGGTAATTACCCTATCGGCATATACTCCATGATTCAGAGGGCCTATTCTCCTAGGACTGGTTCCAGCCTGTCCTCCCATTCGGTACAATAGCTCATCCCTAAAGGATTGGCTGACTACATCGTCCTTCTTGTAGCCTCTGGTATTGGTATTGGACATGTTGTTGGCAATGGTATTTAACTTATTTCGTTGATGGATCATGCCCGTAGCTGCGGTATACAAACCTCTTAGCATACTTATACATCCTTTCCAAAGCCCCTATTTTCCGGTTACATTCCTCTTCTATAGTCAAACACCGATGTCTCGGCGTATAGATCTATATCCTCTAAAGCCTTGCCTGTACCTATGGCAACACAGGACAGGGCATCATTTGCTATATTTATCTTGATTTTCAGCCTTTCCTCCAAAAGCCTGTCCAAACCGTAGAGCAAAGATCCGCCACCGGTCATTATGATGCCATTTTCACTGATGTCAGATGACAATTCTGGTGGCGTCTTTTCAAGAACTGAATGAATGGTCTCAGCTATAGTTTCCAAGGGTTCCTCTAAAGCTTCGATCATCTCTTGAGAACTGACGGATATAGTCTTGGGCAGACCTGAAATCAAGTTTCTTCCCGTCACTTCCATAACTGTCTCTTCTTTTCTTGGGTAGGCTGAACCTATATTTATCTTCATTTGCTCGGCTGTTCTGTCCCCTATAAGCAGATTATAGCGTTTGCGCATGTATCTGATTATTGCTTCGTCAAAGGCATCCCCAGCTGTCTTTATGGAATCGGTTACTACAGCGCCGCCCAGGGATATGACAGCGACGTCAGTGGTCCCTCCTCCGATATCTACTACCATATTTCCGTAGGGTTTACTGATATCAATCCCTGCACCTATGGCAGCTGCTATTGGTTCTTCTATTAGGTAAGTACGTCTTGCACCAGCCTCATAGGATGCATCAATGACAGCTCTTTTCTCTACTTCGGTTACACCGCTGGGTACACATACAACCACACGAGGCTTTCGCCCCAAGCGATTGACGATGGCCTTCCTCAGAAAATATCTAATCATCTTTTCTGTGAGTTCATAGTCGGATATAACACCATCCTGGAGAGGTCGAATAGCTACAATATTTCCGGGAGTTCTCCCTAGCATCCTACTTGCCTCTGAACCTACAGCTAGAATCTTGCCGCCTTTTAGATCAATGGCTACAACTGATGGTTCCCTGAGTACTACTCCTTTTCCCCTCATGTATATCAAAACGCTTGAAGTGCCTAAATCGATACCGATGTCTCTGCTACCAAACACAATTTATCGGTCCTTTCTTTCGCTTTTTAAATTTACCGTAATTTACTTATTTTATCCAGTAAAGCCTCTAAATTATACTTATTCTATGTATACTGCAAAAATCCTCTTTTAACGTCAAAATTTATTGTTAAAACTTGCTGATTTGTGCTACTCAGCTATCTCATTACTAAGATTTTCTGCTCTTTCAGATTTGTATTTCTTTCTTGTAGCTCTTCCACCTCGGATATGGCGTTCAGCTTTGTTTTGATCCAAAACCTTTTTGACTCCTACCCAGAGGGTGGGATTTATCTTAGGAAGCCTCTCGGATACATCTTTGTGAACGGTACTTTTACTGACCTTAAATACTTTGGCCGTTTCCCTGACTGTGGCTCCTGACTCGATGATGTAGTTGGCAATCTCAATTACTCTTTCTTCAATATAATCCTTCAACTCAAACCCCCCTCAAGACATCCTTCCACACAATTGAAGATTATTGCAGTGGGTATATTGATAAATATGCAAGATTTGTAGGATATAGAAGAGGATTTTTCAATGAAAAAACCGCCTTTTCCTCTTGGCGGTAAAAATAAATCTTTGATAAATAAAACTTGCCTTTAATAAAGGCAAGTCATCTATCAAAGGAATTCTATTGTCATTCACATTATTTACTCTTTAGGTAGCTTACTATAACCCCTCAAGCAGCTAATTTATGTAATCCTTTGGATCAACGCTGTTCCCATTCAGTATGACTTCAAAATGGAGATGAGGGCTATCCAATATCTCCGAGCCAGCGGTTCTTCCAACACCGCTTATTATCTGTCCTCTGTCCACCTTTTGTCCTACTGTTACCATATTTGCGGTGGATAGATTGGCATAGAAGGTCTTAAGACCGTTGCCATGATCCAGTGTAATACAGATTCCCATCAAAGGATCCTCTATGATTTCCTCTACTGTTCCAGCCAAAGCTGCTTTGACTTCTGATCCAACAAAAGTCTCTATGTCAATTCCCGGATGGGTTGTCCATTCCTTTAAGGTGTTTGAATACACCAGTTCATCCATGACATGGTCTTTAGTGATTTTGCCCTGTACAGGATATATCATTTTTACTGATGAACTCTTTTTAGTGGTTGTCTCTTTTTTGGTGGCGGTATCATCCTTTTTGGTTTCTTGCCCTTTCCCAGGGTTGTTGGATGCTAAAGTTTCCTTTGTTTCGTCATCTTCATTGGGCTGGGAAGTGCTATCCTTTACCTTGATGTCGATAATATCCTTATTAATCTCATTCTGCTGTTCAAGTTCATCTTTTTTTGGCGTTCTAATGTGCTCTACAACTTTGTTGTTGTCAGCTATATCCTGAGGTTGCTGATTTCGGCCCGATGTCATATAGGTGGTAACTCCTATGATGGCTATACACACGAATAAAACGATATAAAAGCCCTGTTTGTCCAAGAAACGCACAATCTTTTCCTTGGTAAACGCTTCCCTAAGCTTTCCCCTGTTTTTTGATTTCATACCATACTCCTCCTAAACATTTACATAGAATCATCACAATAACTTAAAATTTCCAATTTCATATTCATAATTGTCTCCAGTTTATAAAAAAAAATACAGCCTATCCGGAAAAATATCCTATTTTCCCCGGATAGGCTGACATCCTAATTATCATGATAATATTTGAATTTCTATACCTCTGTAGTAGTGTTTGAGAATCTCAATATACTTCTGCCCTTTCTTGGCCATAACATTTGCGCCTATTTGACTCATTCCTACACCATGGCCATAACCTATTGTGTCTATGTATACCTTGCCCTGATCAAACCGAAAAGTGAAATCTGTAGAGTTTAACTTGTACAGGACCCTAAAGTCTGTGGCTTTCACCTTGGTATTGCCTACCATTAGATCCCTCACCCTGCCGCTTTCAGTTCTGCTCAATATCTTGATGCTGTTTTCCAGGTTGGATATGGACAGGCCACTCTTTGGATACTTGGTTGTGAAAATCCTTACAAATTCCTCATAGGTGAAGGTAAAGGTTTCCTTGTATCGAGGAGCTCCTTCTTCACCTGGACTATCCACCACGCCGTAATAGGGCAATGAAGCTGAGAACACTTCCGCTACATCTTCTGTTTTACCGTTGCTGGTAGAATAGAAAAATACCTCAATGGGTCTCCCCTCATAGGTCATGATATAGCCTCTGGTTTCCTCTACAGCTTGCCTGATCTTTTGGATGTTTTCCTCGTAATTGCTGCCCCAATTCTTTCGCTGTTGGGATTCAGGGATCCATGCCTGACAATGGCTGTACTGGCTGCATACATCTGCACCTTTGTATTTGGTACAACCTCCTCCCCCATGTGATCGAAGCTTCCTGGCAGCCAAGGTTCTTGCTGCAACGGCTTGGGCTTTTAAGGCTTCAAGTTCAAAGGAGGAAGGCATTTCCGCTGCCACTACACCTACCACATATTCCTCTAAAGGTATGGCTTCTAAAGCCTTGGTATAGTGGTTGTAAAGGGTTATGGTAGGCTCTACATAAACCGCATTGGTTTCCTTTACACGGATGCTCTCCTCTTCTTCAGGAATTTGAAAGCTGGGAGGAGGGGCATCAGGGCTTCTCCTGGAAAATATGGTGACTATCAAAGTGGGCAACATCAATACCATAAGAATGATCAACAGTATAATATCAATCCATCGCTTCATCGATCTCGCCTTTCGTACTTACTTATTGTTTTTTCTTGGTATATTATCTACGGTATGATGTTTCCCAAAACTTTAGAACACAAACCTTATGGTACTCTAATAATATCGGTTCCTAACTTTCTAAACTTATCCTCGATTCTATGATATCCTCTATCTATATGATAGATGTCAGTGATTTGAGTTTCTCCCTTTGCAACCAATCCTGCCAATACAAGGGCTGCTCCCGCCCTTAAATCCGTAGCCCGAACCAGAGTGCCCGAAAGTTTACTTACCCCTTCTACTATGGCGCTTCTGCCCTCTATCTTTATCTTTGCTCCTAGCCTTTTTAGCTCATTGACGTGCATAAACCTGTTTTCAAATACCGTCTCGGTTATAATGCTGGTGCCAGCAGCTATGGATACCATGGCCATCATTTGGGCCTGCATGTCCGTGGGAAAGCCGGGATAGGGCAAGGTCTTTATATCTATGGGGTTTATTCTGTCTGGCCCAATCACCCTTATGCCATCCCCTTCTTCATGGATAATAGCTCCTGCTTCCTTTAATTTGGCCTCTATAGGCTTTAGATGATCTATTAGCACATTCTCCAATAGCACATTGCCTTTTGTCATGGCAGCTGCTACCATAAAAGTTCCAGCTTCAATCCTATCGGGTATTACGGTGTGGGTGGCTCCCCTTAGGCTATCTACTCCCTCTATCCTGATGGTGCCAGTACCTGCACCTCTTACATTGCCGCCCATGGCATTTATAAAGTTGGATAGATCCACAATCTCGGGCTCTTCAGCGGCATTTTCGATAATGGTTTGTCCCTTGGCCAGGGCAGCAGCCATCATAATGTTTTCGGTAGCTCCTACGCTGGGAAAGTCCAGATAGATTTTGTTTCCCACCAACTCCTTGGCCTTGGCTTCAATATATCCATATCCCAAAGAGATATCAGCACCCAAGGCTGAAAAACCCTTTAGATGAAGGTCAATGGGTCTGCTGCCTATGGCACAGCCTCCCGGCAGGGATATTTTGACATGACCATGGCGAGCCAATAATGGTCCCATAACCAGAAAAGAAGCCCTCATCTTTTTTATAAGCTCGTAGGGGGCTTCACCCTTATAGGTATTTCGACTATCAATAGTAATGGTATTATTCCAGATTGTCACTCGGGATCCAAAGCATTTAAGTACTTCACAGGCTACATATACATCCTCTAGCAGAGGAACTTCTTCTAAGACACATACATCTTCGGCCAATAGAGAAGCTGCCATAATGGGCAGAACCGAATTCTTTGCTCCGTCTATTCTGACGGTTCCCTCCAAGGGCGGACTTTGTCTTACTATAAGCTTTGCCACATTTCTCCTCCTTGTAATTTATTCCTTTATATTAATATTCAATTGTTATGACAGGGGTACCTATCCACAAATAGGTCTTATCCCTATACTCGTTATATCTTGAAGCTACTTGAAAGTTTATCTTGTCCATAGGAGCTGTATCTATCAGCGGTGAATATCCAGCTATGCTGATGAGCTGCAAGTCTTCCATGGTCTGAATATCTCTAGCTTCTAAGCCATTTACTAGGTTTTCTATTATGGATTTCCTCTGAACTTTGCTAAGCTGGCCCGGAAAGGCTCCTGTAAGGGTAGTGTATATGCTAGGTATTGCATTGATACTGCGATAAAAGTCTTTAATCTTCTGGGTTATAATAGGTATATCTTCAAAAAGGTGGTTGTCCATCACATTGATGATTATATGAGTTCCCGTTTTATTAGTTATAATTATATCATACATTAGGCCTTTTTGGTCGTTTCCCCTTATTTTTACCTGTATATTTTTACCACACTTTGTAGTGCTTAAATCCACATGATTCACTAAGTTAAAAAATTCACTAATTCTATGAGCCAAATCTTCATTGATTGCATAGTCCTCATCAAATTCAGCCCAAGCATATATATCTGTTTGAAGCCACTGACAGCCCGATTGCTCAATCAGCTTATCTAAGCTTATATAATCCTTCTGTGCCGCTAGAGCTTTGCCTGTATAGCCAGTATTATACAGGGTTAAATAGACACTTATACACAAGAATATAATTATAACTACCCCAATCCAAGACCGTTTCAACGCCCTCACCTACCTTTATGAGATGACTTGTTTATTTCGATTATTGCCGGATGAAAGGCTTTCTATACCCCTATAAAAATCAATAAATGATAAATAAACGGTTAAGAAATTAACAATTATTGTATATATAATCATTGGATGATAGAATACTATCGAAAGGAGGAGTGCCTTTGTCTAGACCACGTAAAAGACGAAGAGTTAGATTCATTCCGGATGTCAAATACTTTGTACCCTATCAGTTGCCGGAAAATATGATCACTGAGAATACTCTAAAGATAGAGGAATTGGAGGCACTACGCCTTCGTGATATTGAAGGTTTGGACCAGGAGAACTGCGCCATCAAAATGAATGTCTCCCGCCAAACCTATCAAAGGATTCTGGCCGAAGCCAGACGAAAGATAGTTGATAGCTTGGTAAATGGAAAAGCTATTCGCATTGACGGTGGTAGTTTTGATGTCCATGCAGGAACGGTAAAATGCATGGATTGTAATAATATATGGGAAGAGAGCTTTGACAGTTTTAAAAAGATTGGCAAAGGCGAATTTACCTGTCCCAATTGCCAATCCAATAATATAGTGTGCATGGATAAGCGAGGTCTAAAGTACTGTAGAAATCGCAGATGTATGAAACATTGTCTCGAAGCAGGCGAAAAATAACAATATCTCCTTTGCAGCACTATGGATCCTGTTGCTCAAGATGGGAAAAATTAAAATAGCGAAAGCGCGGATTTTATATGATCCGCGCTTTCTTTATTTCTATCTTCTTTCTTCTATCATATCCTTAACCTTCATGAGTCGGGTTCGGCTGCTTCGTTCATCCTCATCCATCTTCATGGTGATGTAGCGGATGGTCTCCTCCATTTGGGGGATCATGATATATTCTAAAGCATTAACCCTTCGCCTTGTCTTTTCTATCTCATCAGCCAGCATCTGGCAGGTCTTTTCTATCTCAGCCAGCTCCAGCATCCGAGGAAGCAGATCCGACAGAGTGGCGATGGCACCGTCCAGCTCACCAGAGGTAGAGGCAAATCCATAGGGATACGGGGATAGACCTTCTTGGCTCTTTTCCTGGTAGTCGATGCTGGGAACGTCCACGCTCATGATATTCTTTTTTGATACCTTTAGCTCCACCTGTCGGGTGGGAAACATAACAGCCTCTTCCAGCACCTGGGTGGACATGACAGCACTGGCCATCAAAAAATTCCCTAAAGCTTTAGTAATGTCCTCTTCAACCTGCTCTCTAAGGACTTTATTCTTTTTAACCAGTTCAATGAACCGCCTCATCATCTCATCCCGCTTGTCCTTGAGAAGCTTGTGGCCTCTAACAGCCACAGCGAGACGCTTTTTCAGCCTGTTCAGCTCCATACGGGTGGGATTGACTCTCATTACAGCCATGGCCTATTCATTCCCTTCTTGGCGCTGGGGTAAATATTTGTCTAGGTATTCATCCCTGATACGTCGAAGCTCAGTTCTAGGCAGAATAGCCAGCAGCTCCCATCCTAGATTGAGGGTCTCCTCTATGGAACGATTGGTATCATAACCTTGAGAGACATAACGCTTTTCAAACTCATCGGCAAACTCTGCGTATAGTATATCTATATCGCTTAAAGCCGCTTCACCCAATACCGTTGCCAGCTCCTTGGCTTCCTTACCTCTAGCATAAGCAGCAAATAGCTGGTTCATGGTATCTGCGTGGTCTTCACGGGTTTTCCCCTCACCGATTCCCTTATCCTTTAGTCTGGATAGGGAAGGAAGTACGTCTATGGGAGGAGTAATTCCCTTTCCGTGAAGTTCCCTGCTCAGGATGATCTGGCCTTCGGTAATGTATCCCGTTAGGTCGGGAATTGGATGGGTCTTATCGTCCTCGGGCATGGTGAGAATAGGAATCTGGGTAATGGATCCTTTCTTGCCCCTTATCCTACCAGCCCTTTCATACATGGTAGCCAAGTCGGTATACATATAACCTGGGTAACCTCTTCTACCGGGAACCTCTTTACGGGCTGCGGATATCTCCCTTAGGGCTTCAGCGTAGTTGGTGATGTCCGTTAGGATAACAAGTACGTGCATATCCAAATCAAAGGCCAGATACTCCGCAGCAGTCAGTGCCATACGAGGCGTAGCAATACGCTCGATGGCTGGATCGTTGGCCAAATTCATAAACAATACTGCTCGATCAATGGCACCGGTTCTCCTGAAGTCGGAGATAAAAAAGTCCGCCTCTTCAAAGGTAATACCAATGGCAGCAAAGACCACAGCAAAGTTGCTCTCCCCGCCCAGCACCTTGGCCTGTCGTGCAATCTGGGCCGCCAACTGGGCATGGGGCAGTCCCGAACCCGAGAACACCGGCAGCTTCTGTCCACGGACCAAGGTATTTAGCCCGTCGATGGCCGATATCCCGGTTTGGATAAACTCCGATGGGTAGTCCCTGGCAGCTGGGTTTATGGGCTCACCTTCTATATCCAGCCTTTTTTCTGCGATGATGTTGGGCCCGCCGTCGTTAGGTCTGCCCATACCGTCGAAAACCCGGCCTAGCATATCCGGTGATACTGCAAGCTCAATGCCTCTACCCAAAAATCTTGCCTTACTTTGGGAGATTTGCAAGCCTTGTGAGCCTTGAAAGAGCTGTACCACTGCCTTGTCCCCTTCTACTTCTAGGACACGGCCCATTCGGATTTCTCCGCCCTGTTGTTCAATCTCCACCAGCTCGTTATAGGTGGCTCCCTCCACACCTTCTACCAGGATAAGAGGGCCTACAACTTCAGTAATAGTCCTATATTCTTTAAGCATACTCAAATCCTCCCTCCGATATCAGGGATGACATCTGTTCTCTCAGTTCGTTCATTATCTCATCTAGGGCATGGATCTCTTCCTCAGGAGTGTACTTGGCTCGGCCAATCCTCTCCCTTACGGGTAGGTCGATAATCTGACTAAACTCAGCTCCAGAATCCAAAGCCCTAAGTCCTAGTTTATGGAATTCCAGGATAAGCTTTAGCATCTTGTACTGCTTATTTAGAGAAGTATAGGTATCCACATCGTGGAACGCATTTTGATGGAGGTAGTCCTCACGTATGGACCTAGCAGTCTCAAGGGTCAGCCTATCCCTCAAGGAAAGTGCATCTATACCTACCAGTCTTACGATTTCCTCCAGCTCAGCTTCTTGATGAAGTAGGGTCATAGCCTGGGATCTTAGATCATTCCACTCCTCAGATACCTCGTCCTTCATCCATTGGCTTAACCTGTCTAGGTATAGGGAATAGCTTTCCAGCCAGTTGATGGCGGGGAAATGTCGCCTATAAGCCAGTTGAGCATCTAGTCTCCAGAAGACCTTGACTATGCGCAAGGTGCCTTGGGTAACGGGCTCCGATATATCTCCACCGGGAGGTGAAACTGCTCCTATAGCGCTTATGGCACCTTCCCTATATTCATCTCCGTAACATACAACTCTGCCTGCCCTTTCGTAGAATTCTGCCAATCTGGAGCCTAGATATGCAGGATATCCTTCCTCACCGGGCATCTCTTCCAATCGACCGGACATCTCTCGGAGAGCTTCAGCCCATCTGGATGTAGAGTCAGCCATGATGGCTACGCTGTATCCCATATCTCTGAAATACTCAGCAATGGTAATGCCAGTGTATATGGATGCCTCACGGGCAGCAACAGGCATATCCGAGGTATTGGCAATGAGTACTACCCTTTCCATTAGAGGACGTCCGGTTCTGGGGTCGGCAAGCTCAGGGAATTCCATTAAAACGTCGGTCATCTCATTGCCTCGCTCACCGCAGCCAACATACACGATTATATCGGCATCAGCCCACTTGGCCAGCTGGTGCTGCACAACGGTCTTCCCACTGCCGAAAGGTCCGGGAACAGCAGCCACTCCGCCCTTGGCCACAGGGAAGAAGGTATCGATTACCCTTTGCCCCGTTACCATTGGAATATCCGGTGGCAGTTTTTCCTTGTATTTTCGTCCTACACGAACAGGGGTCCTTTGCATCATGGGTATCTCTACGGTTTCCCCAGAGTCCTTTTTTATCCTTGCAATGGGCTGAACTATATTGGCCATGCCCTGATGGATCCACTCTATAGTACCCTCTATTCCTACAGGAACCATAATTCTGTGCTCTACAACGGGGGTCTCTTGAACCGTTCCGATTATATGACCGCCGGTTACCCTATCCCCCGGTTTTACCTTTGGGACGAAGTCCCAAAGCTTTTCACGATCTAGGGATGGAACCTCAATCCCTCTGGCAATTCTGTCACCGGCTTGTTCCCGGATGGATGTCAGAGGTCTCTGAATTCCATCAAATATGGATTCTATAAGTCCCGGCCCCAACTCTACGCTCAAGGGCTCCCCGGTAGACTCTACCGGCTCCCCGGGTCCCAGGCCGGAGGTCTCTTCGTAAACCTGAATGGACGCCTTATCACCGCGAAGCTCAATGATCTCTCCTATGAGACGTCTTTCGCTGACACGTACCACGTCAAACATCTTGGCATCGGCCATTCCTTCAGCGACAACAAGGGGTCCTGATACTTTAACAATCCTGCCTTGCATCGGTTATCTCCCTCTTTCTTGCTTTCTATTCTTTATCTCCAAACAGGATATCAGCACCTATTGCCTTTTCTACACTTCTTTTGATTTCCTGAATTCCCAATCCCAAACTCCCTTGATTGCCGGGAATAAGTATAATGGCAGGAAAAGGAGCACGTTTATATCTTTCAATGGTTTCACCGATCTCCTTTGCCACCGTCTCAGTTACAAAGATGACGGCATAGTTGTCCCTAGCCATTCTGTTAATAAGTCTGGATGCCTGTTCGGGCTCTGTAACAGGAAAAACAGATAAGCCTAAGGCTTTGAAGCCCAATATGGAATCCCTATCTCCTATTACGCCTATTTTATACATACACATCACGCACCCTTTCCCGTATAATGTCGGCGGGCAGGTTGTTGATTTTTCCCACCATGATAATTCGGATGATCCTTACCTCGTTTTCTTTCGCCAATAGATATCCAATAATGGGCTCTATTCCAAGAGGGTTCCACCTGGCAGCTCTTACAAAGTCCAATAAAAAATCATCCATCATCCGCTCAAAGGCTGATAATAAGCCTGTCTTCATAAATTCCTCAACGCCCTGACTGACTACCTGGCTATACTTTGCATGTTTTAACCTATTGATAATATTCTCTGTAGGCTCCTGCATTGCAGCCAGAAAGAACTCTTCCCCTAATTGGCTGCCAGGCAGTAGCAAGCCTTTCAAAAATTCAAAGCTTTCATCTATCCTTTTAACCCTTAAGAAGGATCTTATGTTGATAAGATCGGCTTGCATTGTGAAATACTCCAGTGCAAATTCGTTTTTCTTCTTTTTACAGACATGGAGTATATGCTGGTACATAGCTCTGTCCAGCATGACAGCCATCTTTTGAGGATCTACTTTTATGCTCATAGCTTGGTCAATTTCTTCCAAAGTACTCCCTATGTAATGGGGAAGCTTTGAATAATCCCCTTCCTTGACAGCATCCTTTAGGGTTTCAATAGGTAGAGTACCTCCAGCAGTTATTAGCAAGTCATCCTGATCGCTGTCCAAATAACGACTCTTTAGAAGAACCTTTAGATTGTGAAAGTCGTATTTGAGAAAAAACAGGTTGGTGATGTCAGGGTCCGGAGATATGGTTTGAAAGAAATTATATACCTTCCGCATCTCGGCAGATAGTAGCTTCTCATAATCATGAGGCCCATCCAGCTCAGAGATGCCAGCAGCGTACTCGGTTTCCGATAATACCTTAAGGGCTTCTGAGGGGTTGGGGGCTTCCACCATTCTTTCCACCCTGTCTTTGCCTAACAGCTTGTTCTCCAGTGCAAAGATATGGGCGGCTGCATATTCGTAACTTGGCAGTGGCATTTTATCACCCTTCCTCCCCAAACAGGATCTTGGCAAGCCTGGATTCCACGCCATCACGACTCATCCTTATTAAAGATCCAAAGGTGTTATTGATCTCCATTCCCCCTGATTTTAGGATAAAGCCACCATCAAAGGTCCCTCGCTCAGGCGAAAGCTTAAGTTGTCCTTGTTTGCCCTGTTCAATGAGTTTACTGTTAACCTCATCGATGAGGCTCTGGTCCAACCTTTCCTCATCGGCTACGGAAAAGAATACCTCTTCATCTCCCCGGGCGGCTTCCAGCAGCATATGGAATACTATTTTTCGGTATTCATCCCTGGGCATTGCCATAATGGTATCCTTGACCTTTTCCATGACTTCATCCATGATCTGCTGCTTTACAGATAAGACCTCTTTTCTCATCTCTAGCTGTGCAACAGCTAGCATCCTTCCCTTTCTTTCCTCAGCCTTTTCCAAACTCTCTTTATAGAGCTTTTCATTATGCTTTTCTGCTTGTTCTATTCTTTTTTCTTTTAAAGAGCGAGCCCTTTCCTGTGCTTCTTCAATAATACGGGTGGCTTCAGCCCGTGCATCTTCTAAAATTCTCTCACTAATTCTATCCATCCCATTCATTGGCTCACACTCCTATAAATATTTGATTTTTATTTAACTATTAAACCTGAATTCCGTTGATCATCAATATAGAAGCTAATAGAGCCAAAACAGCATAGGTTTCAACCATAACGGTCATGGTAAGACCCTTACCTGCGGTATCTCCTCTTTTTGCAACCATAGCGATGGCGGCTGAAGCTGTCTTGCCTTGCCAGATTGCTGAAAGAAGTCCTAATACAGCGATTGGCATACATGCCCCGAAAAGCTGCCATCCTTGTGAGGTGGTCAGTGCTACCGGAGTTCCCAGTAAACCGATCTTACCCATTAGAATAAAGGCAATAAGCATACCGTAGATTCCCTGAGTACCAGGCAGGGCTTGTAGTAATAGTACGGAACCGAACTTGTCGGGATCTTCTGCTACAACGCCTGCTGCGCTCTGACCTGCAGTAGCTACACCTAAAACCGAACCAATACCTGCTAAAATTACCGCCAATGCTCCTCCAGCAATTGCTAAAATATGTCCTAATTCCATGAAAAATACCTCCTCGTAAAATTACATATTGTTTATTATGAGTATATGTTTATAATTAACCAAGCTTATTAAGGCATTATATAAACTTGGTCGATTTCCCGGATAGCATTCTTGATCTATTGTGGGCTATCCTTATTTTCTTACATCGGTGTATTTCGTTCTAATTCCCAAGGGTCTAAAGAGTTTTCCTCCACCCTCGTAGAACTTGCCATAGAACTCAATGTATTGAAGTCGGCTAGTATGGACAAAAGTACCCAATACATTTATTGCTATATTAAATACATGTCCACCTATCAATATAGCAGCTGCTATAATCCAGCCGTACCAGGATGTACCTACCATAGCCCCCAGCTGGTTCATAACTGTTCCTATAACTCCAGTGGTGAGGGCTAACGCAAATAGCCTAGAATAGGAAAGTACATCGCTCAAGAATCCTGTTACATCGTATAGACTTAGTAACCCAGAAAAGAACTTGGCAAAGATATTTTTCTTGTCCCTTCCCTGAGTGAGTATGAGCCCAACAGCTCCTACTATGGACATAATCTTACCTACCTGAGTAAGTGTTGCCCCTAGATTAGCCATACCTCCACCTAACCACAGTCCTAAACCTATATAGAATACATACCATAAACCCTGATCAAATATGGCATCTAGAATACGACCCTCGCGAATATTTACATAGGCTTTGACACCCATGCCTGCAAAGATATGAATAACACCCAAACCAAAGCAAAGAGCCAACATCTTTATAGGTTCCTCTGAGGGGTTAAACCAAATAGGTCCTATGCCGAAAAGCTCTCCTGCATTTCCGAACCATCCACCAAATATAGCGCCCCAGAAAATTGTAAAGATGCTGCCTATAAATATTACACCTACTAATTTCTTGGTATCCCCTTTGGGTTTCATCTTTCTTAGGAACCAATAGGTAGCCAAGGCCATGATGATACCATAGCCAGCATCACCCATCATAAATCCAAAGAAAATGGCATAAAAGGAGCCATAACAGTATTTGGATCCAGTTCCCTAGGATTCGGAGTGCTATAAAGGTTAGTTACCATCTCAAATGGCGTTACTATATCCGGATTGTCAAGGACTACTGGAAAGTCTTCGTCATCAGCTGGGTCCTCCAGCTTTATGTATATATCCTTGACCTGATTGCGCAAATTTTTGTCAAAGTTTTCTGTTTCCTTGGCAGGTATCCAACCGGTCAATACAAAGGTATGATTGGTGTTAATCAAGTGCTGAGCAGCATTGTGCCTATCCAGCTCTATTAACAGAGCATCATAAAGAAGTTCTAAATCAGGTCTTATATTTGAATATTCAGTTATTTTTTTAACAATTTCCCCTCTGGTTTCTTGAATTTGATCTAATTGTTTTTTTGTTTGGGATATGATCTCCTGTGGAGTACCTTCAAATCCAGCGAAGGATGATGCGCTAAATGCAAACTCTTTGAATACTCCCTGAACATCATCTTCTATGGATTTGTGGTATACAATAAAATAACATACATCTTCTTTGGTCTCGCCCAGCTCCTTAACTAGCAGAAGCTGGCTTTCTATTTGGTTTACAGCCTCAATAAATCTTTGGGCTGCACCCTTGTTAACTGTTCCTGCAACCACCCGGGTGGTAGGTGTATCCTCTATTTTATCGAGAGGTATATCCAACTGCCTCCAGGGCTCTATTTGAACAATGGTGTTGTTTAACCTGTTTTCTCTCAGGCTTAACTGGCTTAATTCCTCATCCAATTTTCTGCATTGATCCACTAGCTTAAGGGTTTCATGCCGGGTATCCAGGGCTTGCAACAGGGTTTTCTTGTCCACCTCAGGCTTCATATCAAACATGCCCTTCTTTACAGGCTGGTATTTATTCAAAAGCTCTAAAGCAAACTCCACTGCTGACAACTGGGATTGTATGCTTTCCAAGTCCTTCAAACCCTCGTGCCCTTCCAACTCTAAATCCTTGCCATGATCCCCGTCTTCACTTTGGTCTTCAATATTGACTATTTCCAGAATGCCCATAGCTTGGATGGATTTTAAAATGGTTTCCTTGTCCCTTTCCATCCCAACAAGGGTCACCTTTTTCATATCAATTACGGCCATAGTCTTTCACTATCCTTCCCAGTACAAAGGAAACGGCTTCATCCATATTGGCCTGTGCCCTTGCTTTTAATGCAGAAATCTTGGCATTATTCTTCTCTTTGAGGGATTCTATTTCCTTAGCAGCTTCAGCTTCAGCATCAGCCATCAGGTTATTCCCCCGCTCTACGGTTTTCTTTAGCAGTTCATCAGCCAGCTCATTGGCTTCTCTCTCAGCAGTGCTCATTATGCTGCGAGCGTTCAAGATGGCTTCTTGACGGATCTCTTCAGCCTTGGCCTCAGCCTCTTTGATCTGCTTAATAACTTCTTTGGAAGACATTTTACCACCGCCTAACAATAATCATTTGGTACCAAAAAGTCTGTCTCCTGCGTCCCCTAGGCCAGGGACAATATATCCATGATCGTTTAAACATTTATCTACTGCAGCTACAAAAATATCTACGTCGGGATGATCCTTTTGCATTCTTTGGATTCCTTCCGGAGCTGCTACCAGACATACTAGCTTAATACTTTTAACGCCCCTTTTCTTGAGAAAAGAGATAGCTGCGGAAGCTGATCCTCCAGTAGCTAGCATTGGATCCACAACGATGAGATCCCGCTCTTCTACGTCAATGGGAAGTTTGCAGTAATACTCTACCGGTTCTAGGGTATCCGGATCTCGATATAGTCCGATATGACCAACCTTAGCTGCTGGGATAAGCTTTAACATGCCGTCTACCATCCCCAAGCCTGCTCTTAGCACCGGAACTATTGCCAACTTCTTACCCGATATGACCTTTGCAGTGGTAGGCCCGATAGGTGTTTCTATCTCCACCTCCTCAAGGGGAAGGTCGTGGGTAACTTCATAACCCATCAAAAGGGCTAATTCCTCCACCAGTTCTCTAAACTCTTTAGAGCCTGTGGCCTTATTCCTTATTAAGCTTAGCTTATGCTGGACCAAAGGATGGTCAATAACTTTAACGTTTGCCATGGGCATTCCCTCCTTCTTCAGTATATTGACAAAAAAAATATGCCTATTTCGGATACACCCTAAGCATCAATAACAAAATTACATATCAATATCTTCAAGGCATCCGATTCCAAAACATTCGTATCTATTATACCCTCAAAAACGCCCTAATGCAACCTAAATTGACAAGGGTATGATACTGTTATATATAGGAATCCGTGCCACAATACGGCATCAGTCTAGCTTTTCGATCAATTTATCAAGGGCATTCTTTATCTGGGCGGCACTGCGCCTGTATATATGGATGGACCCTCCAAAGGGATCATCTATATCCAGGTTTCCATTATCCACTGAGCCGTCATGGGTATATTCAAGTAAAGTATATACCTTTCCTCTAGCCCTGGGATTGATAATCATAACCATATCCTTATGACTTTGGGTCATGGTTAGTATAAGATCTGCACTGTCAATAAGCTCCTCTGTCAATTGGGTAGCGCTGTGCCCAGTAAGATCGATACCCATCTCCTCCATTGCTTTGATGGCATTTGGACTAGCTCCGTCTCCCTGCCTGGCTGCAACCCCTGCTGAAATTATGTTGATGTCCTGCTTTTTGCTCTCATCTCGGCTATTAGTCATCTGCTTAAATAGAGCCTCTGCCATACTGCTTCTACATGTATTGCCGGTACATACGAATAAAACGGTTTTCACTGTTTGTTCAACTCCCTTTCGCGTCCCTAAAGCTAGGGTAAGTCTATTACATGGAAACCTGCTGCCCTTATCATGCGATTCATGATGGCCAATCCTTCTCCCTTCTCGTCCACCCATTCAGTCAAAATAGCATCTACACCCATATTGTCTAAATCTCTGAGAGATGCGAAAAGATTGGCTGCTATAGTTGCAGGCTCTTTCCGGCTGCCTAGGCTGATTAAGTTGGTATCATGACAGCCTTTATATAGGTTGATGGTCTCATTGGTAGCTAATATACCCACCTTTTGGCCTTTATTAACATATTCCTCTTTCCTTCTATCTATCTCCTTAGCCATAGCCTCTAGGGTTTCTCCCCTAAAGATGATGACCTGAGCTTTGGGAGCATAGTGCATGTACTTCATTCCCGGGGATTTGGGTGCTTGTCCCTTGCTCAATGGCTTCAAAACAGCTTCATCCACTCTGACATGACCCAATACCTTCTCCAGCATTTCAGGAGTAACTCCACCAGGTCTTAAAATGGTAGGGATTTCACCGCTCATGTCCAGTACTGTAGACTCCAGACCTACTTGGCAGGGATAAATGCCATCTAAAATCAAAGGGATTAGGCCGTCTAGATCATCTATAACGTGCTTGGCCGTGGTAGGACTGGGCTTGCCCGAACGATTGGCGCTAGGAGCAGCTATGGGCATAGCTGATTCCTTTATAAGAGCCAGAGCTATAGGGTGATTGGGCATGCGAAGGGCTACGGTGCCAAGTCCTGCTGTAGTTTGATCAGGAACTTTGTCAGACTTTTTCAATATGATAGTAAGGGGACCAGGCCAAAAAGTCTCCATAAGCTGGTAAACCCTAGGCGGTACCCTCTCAACCAGCGGTTCTACATCTTCAATTCTGGATACATGGACTATAAGGGGATTGTCATTTGGTCTTCCCTTGGCCTCAAATATGTCATTTACCGCTTGTTCATCTAAAGCATTTGCACCCAGGCCATATACTGTTTCGGTAGGAAATGCCACTACCTTCCCTTTTCTTATCAATTCTGCTGCCTCTTCTATGGCTCTATAATCCTTGTCTATATCTTCAATTCTATATACTCTTGTTTCCAAAACAGATTTTCTCCTTAGTAGTGTAAGTAATATGTTATCCAGTGCAATGACACTAAACAATAAGCATTTAAAAAGCCGAGGTTATTAGGATACCTCCCATGACCCCAACAATGAGTCCCAGGGTGGATAATCTTCCCTCATGTAGTGCTCTAGATTCGGGGATGAGATCGCTGCATGTGATGTACAACATAGCTCCTCCTGCAAAACCTAGGCATATGCATATGAGCAGAGGGGAGATTTCACCCAATAGATAACCTATCATTGCCCCTATTCCAGTAGGTATTCCGGCTATTACTGCAGAGATAAATGCCTTAAAAGGACTGGCTCTCCCGATAATCATGGGAGTGACCATAGCAACGCCCTCGGGTATATCGTGAAGGGCTATTACCAGAGCCAGTTCCCAACCATAGGATATCCTGGCGGTAAAGCCGGATCCGATAGCCAAGCCTTCGGGGAAATTGTGTAGGGCGATGCCAATGCCTACTAATATCCCTGTTTGAATATATCTATTGGTGGAATACCCTTTCGTGGTTTTAGTCCTATAAGTATTGATAAACTCTTCACAGAATATTATGGCCACAACACCCAAAATCACACCCAAAAGGCCATAAAACAGACCGCCTATTTCAAAGGACTCGGGCAATAGATCAAAACAAACCACGGCAATCATAAGCCCTGACGAAAAGCTTAAAAGAACGCTTAAAAACCTTTTTCCCGGCTTTTCCAGAATAAAAGCCATGGCACCGCCTATACCCGTTCCAATTATACCTGCACTTGCACCGATAATTGTACTGAATAAAAAATTATGCAATTTCCACTCCCCCAAATAAATCTACCCATGAAACCTGTCATGGTAATAGATTATATTCCGGGAGAGTGGCATCTATGATTCCGATACTAATCCATGTTCTTTAGGCTCTCGGCTTGCGCCGTAGTTATGAGAGCATCGATCATCTCGTCTAGATCTCCGTCCAAGAATTCATCAAGCTTGTAGAGGGTTAGCCCGATTCTATGATCCGTTACCCTGCCCTGTGGGAAGTTGTATGTGCGGATTCGCTCGCTTCTGTCGCCGGTTCCCACCTGACTCTTTCTGGCTTCGGCATACTTGGCCTGTTCTTCCTGTTGAGCCATATCCAGCAGCCTAGCGCTTAAGATCTTCATGGCCTTTTCCTTGTTTTTAAGCTGTGATTTTTCGTCCTGACAGGAAACAACCAAACCTGTTGGCAAATGGGTAATCCTAACGGCAGAGTCGGTGGTGTTTACGCTTTGTCCACCATGCCCAGAAGATCTGAATACATCAATCCTAAGATCGTTGGGGTTTATCTCTATATCCACTTCCTCTGCTTCTGGAAGAACTGCCACTGTTGCCGTAGAGGTATGGATTCTGCCTCCCGATTCGGTGGTGGGTACCCTCTGCACCCTGTGTACTCCGCTTTCATACTTAAGGCGGCTATAAGCCCCCTGTCCTTGGATCATGAAGAACAATTCCTTGACACCACCTATATCGGTAAAATTGGCACTGAGTATCTCGCTTTTCCACCCTTGGCGCTCTGCATAACGGGTATACATCCTAAATAGGTCGGCACCGAATAGGGCAGCTTCATCGCCGCCTGCTCCTCCTCTTATCTCAACAACTACGTTTTTCTTGTCATTGGGATCACTGGGGATCAAAAGTATCTTTAGCCTCTGCTCCAGCTCTTCCTTTTTTGGATTTAGCTCTTCCAGCTCTAGCTCTAGCATTTCCTTAAACTCAGGATCAGGCTTATCCCTGAGCATTTCCTCAGCCTCTTCTATGCCCTGTAGAACTTTCCTGTAGGACCTGTACACTGTAACGATTTCTTCTATTTCAGCATGTTCAATGACAAGCTTCTTCCATTCTTCTTGGTTGTTTATAACTTCAGGATCGGATATAGCCTTGTTTAGCTGTTCATATCTTTCCTCTATAAAATCCAGTTTATCTATCATAGTATTGCTCCTTTCATTCTAGCTGTCACTACGCGATTGTATCCGCTCAAGTCTTTGATAAAGCCAATTTCATCATAACAGCCTTCAGCCCTCAAGATATCTGCCACATGCAAGGCTTGGTTATAGCCTACCTCTACTGCCCATAGCCCGCCTTCATTTAGAAAGTCAGGAGCTCCTTTAGCAAGCCTTCTATAAAAATCCAATCCGTCCTCTCCTCCATCCAAGGCCCTTACGGGCTCATAATCTTTGACCTGAGATTCTAATCCCTCTATATCCCGGGATGGTATATATGGGGGATTGGATACTATAATATCAAATTTGGGGCTATTCATTAAGCTTATCAGGGGTGCGAACAGATCCCCCTGCATAAAGCGAACCCTATCATCTACTCCGTGCATAGCAGCATTTTTTTTGGCTATAGAGAGGGCAGAGCTGTCAATATCTATGGCTGTCACCTTACTATTTTCAACATATTTGGCTAGACTGACAGCTATGGCTCCGCTCCCGGTACCAATATCCAATATTTCAAGGCAATGTCTCCTCTTTTCCTTTGCATATTCAATAACATGCTCTACAAGCACCTCTGTGTCTGGTCGTGGTATAAGCACATGTTCATTTACACAGAAATTTAAACCCATAAATTCCCTATATCCAATAATATAGTGAATGGGCATTCCTTTTGCTCGCTTATCCACCATCTCAAAGTATTCTTTTACATCCTCATGAGTTAAAACCCGACTTCTATCTATATATAAATAATGCCTTGGACAATCCAGCAGATGAGCCATTAGCATACCAGCTTCCAGCTGCGGCTCTTTAATACCTGCTTCATCCAATAGAGCTTGGGCTTTCTTCATGGCCTTGATTACATTCAGATTCAACGGTTTCCTCCTGCTCTTGTAAAGTACCCATAGCCGCTAAAAATGAACATATGGCAACTTCCAACTGTTCGTTGTCAGGTTCCCTAGTAGTCAGCTTTTGCAGCATCAATCCAGGGTACATAACTATCTTTACCAATTTTGAATCGCTTGCCCCTGCCCATTTGATGATCTCATAGGAAATTCCAGCTACAAAGGGCAGTAGCAATAGCTTTACCACAATCCTCAATACAATATTATTCCACTCCAAGAATGAAAAAGCAACTATACTTATGACCATTACGATGAGTAAAAAAGCCGTTCCACAGCGAGGATGCAGGGTGGTAAACTTTTTCGCATTCTCTACCGTCAATTCTTCTTCATGCTCATAACAATGGATTACCTTATGTTCGGCTCCATGGTACTCAAATACCCTCTTTATTTCCTTCATTCGACTGATAATAAGAATATATATAAGAAAAGCGGATAAACGTATAATTCCCTCTATTAGGCTTTTAGCCAAATTGCTGTTTATAGCCCTGCCTATAAGGCTGGTTATAAGCGCAGGTGCTATCATAAACAAGAGTATAGCAAAGCCCACAGCAACCAATAGAGCAAAAAATACCATTACATCCTCAATCTTTTTGCCGGTTTTCTCCGAAACCCAACTTTCAAACTTGGAGGGCTTGTATTCCTCATCTTCCTCTCCATACAATTCAGCCGAATCCATTAGGGACTTTATACCCATTACCATAGTTTCCCCAAAGCTTATTATGCCCCTTAATACCGGCAGCTTTAGGATAGGGTATTTGTCCTTTATAGAGGTGGTCTCACTGCTTATAACTTCTATTTCTCCATTGCTTTTTCGCACAGCTATTGCCATACGATTTGGTGCTTTCATCATGACGCCCTCTAATACTGCCTGACCTCCAATATTGCATTTTTTCATAAACACACGCTCTTTCCTTTTATTCTATGCAAGTTTATCTTGGTATCACTATGGGAAAATAGTTTGTTCCGTCATCCTCTACAAATCCATTTTCCTACAAACGATATCTTAAATTCTATATTTAATTGTCCTATCGAAAATTACTAAGCCAACTGCTTTGCTCTGCCAACAACATGAGCTGCAATTGGAATTTGCTTCTAGCATAATGGGCTATTGATAAGTGATGACTAACGCTGATTTGGTTAAGAAAACTTGGCTTATGGAATGCAGAAAAGCCGTAGTGGAGGCACGGATGCCGGAGCAGCTTCCACCGGCAGGATTCCGGTTTGGAAGCGGTAGGCTTTTCAAATGGAATAAGTCTTAGTTTTCTCCAAATCAGTGTCGGAATAAACGTTCAATAGCCATTATGAGTTCAATGGCCATTATGAATTCAATATCCACTATGAATGTACAGGAAGCAAAAACAAAAAATACAGACCAGGGAACTTCCCCAATCTGTATTCGGCTTTTGATTATCCCTCGTTATCTTCCAAGCCGTATCTCCTCTTAAACCTTTCGACACGACCACCGGTATCAACCAGTTTCTGTTTTCCGGTGAAGAAGGGATGACATTTTGAACAAATTTCAACTTTAAGCTCCTTTTTGGTAGACCCAGTTACAAAGGTCTCACCACAAGCACATCTAACCACTGCTTCGCCGTATTGGGGATGTATATTTTCCTTCATGGATTTCACCTCTTTCCATAGGAGTCAAATTTCATTCGTTTTGTTTCAATAACTCATTTAGTATAACATAAATGAACATTGTAATGCAAGACTCCCATAACACCAAAATTTATGCCAAATTCATGTTTTCCAAGATGGAAATATACCCGCCTTGTTGAATGCCTTTATAATGATTATTATAATGGGGCCTAAGAACATTCCTGCCACACCCATAAGCTTTAGCCCTATATACATGCTCATCAGGGTAATCAAGGGATGTAAACCCAAACTATGGCCTACAATCTTCGGTTCTAAAATCTGTCTGATGATAAATATGACCAGGTATAGGGATAAAAATCCTAGACCCTTGGGTATATTGCCTAAAACTAAATATGTGATGGAAGTGGGAATCAATATAGTTCCTGTACCCAAAATCGGCAGTATATCCACAATAGCTGTTACCAAGGCGAAAAAGAAAGCATACTTTACCCCTAGTATCCTATATCCTATAAATAATTCGCAAAAGGTTATGAGCATCAACAGCATTTGGGCTTTTATAAAGCCTACCAAAGCTATCAACATATCGTTTCTTAAGCTCCGTATCTTGGCAAACCAGTTTGGTGGAATGCGCTTTGAAAGAAATTCAGATATTTGATTGCGATCCCGGCTCATAAAATAGGTGGATATGAGGGTGACTATAATGAATACTATGGCATCAGGCAAGAATTTTACAAAACTTATCATGCCAGTCACTATATTCATCAGCCAAGCCGATATCTCACTGGCTATCTTGGATAGCCTAGGCGCGTCCAGTTCCAGGCTCTGCTCTATGGTAGTAATGAGGCTCTTGGGTAAGCTAAAAAATAGGTCTTGACCCTTCTCGAAAAGGGACTCAAAATAGTCTATTATGGGATTAAAATCCATTCTGGATAACTCAAGAGCCAATCTCCATAGTTCAACGGTCAGCCTATAAAAGGTAAATGCCAAAATCCCGCCCACAAACACAACAAAGAGCAATATGGATATTGCTACAGCAATGCCTCTGGGCAGCTTAAGCTTCTTTTGAAAAAATTCAACCAGCCATTCAATTGATACCATTATTATAAAAGCTATCAAAAATGGTGCCACATATCGTAACAGTTGAGTAAAGAATAGAAATACCCCAACTATCAATAGAAGAATTAAACCCGTCCATTTTAGTGCCATTTGTGCCTTTGATGTTAGTTTTACCATACCCCTTTTACTCCTATCCTATCTATATCCCGTAAAACCGTCCCGGTCGGTAAAATAACCGTCTTTTTCGAATTTCATAAAGTGATCCATCACCATATCAATGAATTCATCATTGGAATTGGTGCGCAGTAAGTCGTTTATTATTATCTCAGTAACTCTATCCGTTCGTCCTTCGCTTAGATACTTCCGCATAGCATAGACACCTTGTAGCTCTTTCTGATTGAGCAATAGTTCTTCGCGTCTGGTGCCTGATTTTGTAATATCCACTGCTGGGAAGATTCGCTTTTCCGATAGACGACGATCTAAATGGATTTCCATGTTGCCTGTACCTTTAAACTCCTCGTAGATAACTTCGTCCATCCTGCTGCCGGTTTCCACTAAAGCCGTAGCAATGATGGTTAAGCTGCCCCCTTCTTCTATGTTTCGTGCAGCTCCAAAAAATCTCTTGGGTTTATGGAGGGCTCCAGGATCCAGTCCACCTGACAAGCTTCGCCCAGTAGCGGAAATGGTAAGGTTGTATGCCCGGGCTAAACGGGTTATGCTGTCCATTAATACTACCACATCACGGCCATGTTCAACCAACCTTTGTGCTCGTTCCAACACCATTTCAGCAACCTTGGTATGATGTTCTGGCAGCTCATCAAAGGTAGAGAAAACTACGTCGCCTTTGATGGATCGTTGCATATCCGTAACCTCTTCAGGTCGTTCATCAATTAGTAGTACAATTAAATAGATATCAGGATAATTTTTTACTATGCTATTGGCAATCTTTTTTAACAGAATGGTCTTTCCAGCTTTAGGAGGCGATACTATAAGTCCTCTCTGGCCTTTTCCTATTGGAGAGATAATATCGATAAGCCTGGTAGCCAATTCCTTTGGATTGTCAGGATCCTCTAGTGTTATCCGCTCATCGGGATAGATAGGAGTAAGTTCCTCGAAAGGTCTTCTCTTGTTGGAGTTCTCCGGATTCTCACCGTTTATTGCGGTGACATAGAGAAGTGCTTGAAATTTTTCACCTTCCCTGGCGGGACGGGTTTTGCCTGATACCAAATCCCCTGTTTTTAGATTAAATCGTCTTATCTGGGATTGGGATATATATACGTCATTATCTCCAGATAGGTAGTTGTTGGATCGAAGGAATCCATATCCGTCAGGTAGTGTCTCTAAAACTCCTTCCGCATCCCGAGTATCGTCTTGGTTCAATAGCTCGGGGATGGCAGGATTGGATGTATTATAGTACTTTCTAGCGTAGGCCACCTTTTTATCGTATTCGCTGTCGTATTCCCTTTCTTGATACTTATCACGAGCTGTATCGTCTTTGTATTCATCTTCCCTTGTATCTCTTGTATCCCTTCTGGTGTAAGTAGGTCTATAGGTGGTTCTAGATGGCTGAGCAGATGCAGGAAACCGCTTTACATTGCTGCTTGGCAGCTCAGTCTTATACTCATCGGACCCATCTTCATCCTCTTCTGCTTGATCATCAAGCTGCAAAGCTTCTTTCTCTTCATCCAAAATTTCTTCTGGCTGGGCATCTACTTTGCTTACCTTTTCTTCCTGTTTATCCTCTTCGGTCTTGCTATAGACTTTTTTATCACTATCTTCGGAGATTTCATCTTCTTTTTGTATATCTTCTTGAATTGGTATTTGTGTGGCGGCCTTATCCTCTGTTTCTTGACTTGGTTTCGTCTCTGAAATGGGTTCTGATTCCTCAATTGAAAATTGTTGCTGCTGTATGACGGCCATTTCCTGAAGTCTTTCCTTTATTAGCTCAATCAATTTCTGTTTTCTATGTCTTGTCACACTCTTGACACCAATCTGCTTTCCAAACTCTCTCAATTGCAGAATGGTATTCTTTTCGAGATTGTTTAAATCAATACTTCCAAAATCCAAATTTATTCCTCTCTTTCTGCATTCATATTTTTATTATCATGGTTGTGGTTTACTCTTTAAATAGTTTAAATTAGGATGTATAGAAAATTATATCCAAATACTTTTTAATGTTTACCTTTGTTGAAATGCCCTATGCTGGATAGGCATTATAAACCTGTTAGACAGCAACAGACAAAGGATTAAAAACCCTTTAAATTAGGTAATATGAACTGAATATCAATATATACCATATTAATCCATAGTATGGCCACTGTTTAACCTTTTATTCATAAACAAGATAATTTAACCAATAGGAATTGAATGAGATTCCGAAGGATTCGTATGATTGAACACAATTACCTATTAATATACTATAACCATTTTAAAGGAATCGTCAACATGAAAATATTAAAAAAGCTGATTTAAATGAAAAATAGTGAGTATTGTACAAATTTTTGTTGGATATTTGATAATTTATGCAACGGCTATCTGCTCTATATCACAAATAGCCGTTATAGTATAATTAAGATTCAAATAGACCTTGAGGCCCATTTTCCTGATAGCTGACCATCAGCTCATTTGAGCCAGCGTATTTACCCGAGATATCCAATTCATACTTAAGATCCAGCTTTCCTTGATTTTCGTCCATGCTGGAATCGATCTTGGTAGGAAAGATGCCCATTTCCAGATTGCCAAAGGGTGTTTCATAGTAATTAACATATTTTCTGCCCTTTTCAAATACAAACCGTGA
>JAWLDD010000003.1:0-26858 GCA_041686815.1 Candidatus Atribacteria bacterium
CCTGCCATTGTATAATTTCCTCTTTTTATCAGCTTTCCTACCATAGCATCTTTCGAATTCTTCATCGGCAGTGAGCACATATATGGACCAGGTATCCAGATCCTTAAACTTTTGACCCATCTCCCGATACAGATTCTGCACCTCTTTTCTATCACCCAATCTCTCTCCATATGGTGGGTTGCAGATTATACATCCATACTTGGTTTTAGTGCTGAATTGGGAGAAAGGCCGTTTATGAAAATCTATATACTTCTCTACACCTGCAAGACGGGCGTTATGCCTGGCTATGCTAAGAACACGTTCATCGATGTCATAGCCCAAGAGGAGAAAGTCTTCGTTCTTTTTAGCCTCACGTGCTTCATCTCTTGCTTCCTGCCATTGTCCAGCTGGTATTTGAGGCCACTTTTCGGCATCAAAATTCCTATTGAGTCCAGGTGCTATATTAAGCCCCATCATTGCTGCTTCTATAAGGATAGTTCCGGACCCACAAAAGGGGTCTATTAGCTGGCGTTGGGGGTTCCAATAACTTAGAGCCACCAAAGCTGAAGCTAAGGTCTCCTTTAGCGGTGCTTGGCTGGCCAATTGCCTATATCCTCTTTTGTGTAGGCCCGCTCCGCTGGTATCAACGGTGATAGTAACTACATCCTTAAGTATACCGACCTCCAATACATACCTGGGGCCCGTCTCTTCAAACCAGCTTCTCCTATACTTTTGCTTTAATCTTTCAACTACAGCCTTCTTAACTATGGCTTGACAATCGGAAACGCTAAATAGCTTAGATTTAACGGACTTTCCCTGTACGGGAAATTCAGCATCCTCGGGCAACAACTCTTCCCAGGGTAGAGCTTTGGTCTTCTCGAATAGTTCATCAAAGCTCAAGGCTTCAAACTCTCCCATTCTAATGAGCACCCTATCAGCGCTTCTCAGCCATAGATTGGTACGACATATATCATCAGCTGTTCCTTTAAATATAACCCGCGAGTTTTCCACCTTTAAATCTTCATATCCTAGATCTCTTAATTCTCTGGCCACCACCGCTTCCAAGCCGAAAGTTGCGGTGGCAATTAAATCCCATTTTTCCATCAAAATGCCTCGTCTTTCATAAGATTATTACACATGGAATATGGCTCCTTGGCGGAAATCATTCCATACGTTTTCAAACCAGTCTTCCCTTTCTGGAATGGGTTGAACCTCATCCCATTGGCAGCTTATTTGACCATCACGGTAAACTATCTCTTGAATTTTTCTGTTCAATCTACCATCGTCAAATGAAAAGCGAAACTCCTCAGGCAATCCTTTCACCGGCAGATCACCTTCCTTGTCGTAGATCAAATAGGAGCCACGGCTTTTCCCGCCTTCTTCTATATAATTTTCGATAGCGGACAGATAAATATACTGTGCTAGCAACAGATCATAGTTTTTAAAGGCATCAGGCAATTCCATTTCTGAAGATATACAGGTTATATCCCCTAAAGATAGGAGCATATCTCTAGCTTCTTGGATACCAGCCTTTACCCCTTTTAAAGAACGTATATGAGCTCCTCGTACATCCATCCTTTGACCAATCCTATTTCTGATTTCCAGGACATTGCTACCCTGTCCACTTTTGCTCATAAACCTGTTGCCTAGCTCCATTTTTTCATCTATTTGGTTGGCGGCAAGGCCTATAAAGTCATCCAATAACATAGGCTGCTCGTTATATCTAGCTGCTATAAACTCAGCAGCCCTCAAGCCTCCTACCTGTCCGGAGTTTAATGCGCTTCCACCGGGACGGTAAACTCCATGGGAGCCATTGACTTCACCGACGGGGAAGAAGTGCTTTAAATTGCTCTCCCACCATATATTGCCCACCAATCCCCCGTTGTTATGCTGGGCGCATACCGCAATCTCCAAATACTCAGTGGCAAGATCAATACCATTATCCTTATAAAGATCAATAGCAGGCTGATTCATATGAGCCAGCCTCTCGATGGGAGTACCAAACAAAGCCCCAGATTTATAGAGGTACTGGTATGCTTCATGCCCTAACAGGCTGAAGTCTAGCTCTTCATCTCGATGTTTTGTACCTGGATTTTTTGTATAGTCCAAAAATACTCTTCGGCCTTTGATAGCCGTCTCATAATAAACCAAAATATCTATCAGGGAAGACCCAAAGTCCTTTATCTTTCGAGGATCAAAGGGCCATTGATAACCCTTTAAAAACACTGCATCTAATAGCTTACCAGCATCCTTAAAGTAGTCCCATAGAAATTCCCTCTGGTCTCCCCCTTTTTCATCTGTTGAGATATAACGGGGCAGCACCTGTTGATAGGTCCCAGAGAGGTTCCATCTAAACTTTATGGATGCTATCCCATACTGGGATTCCGTAAGATTCCTTCCCCTCACCCCCGCCTCAAATGCAATTCCTGTAGCACCTGTTTGGCTCGTGGGATAAACCGATGAACGATACATCCCTGCTGGTCCACCTGTGGCGTATATGATGTTGGTACAATTAAATACCACATATCGATTGTCTGGATCATCCAAAGCCTTTAGGTTTAGGGTTAATAGACCTATGGATCGAGTTCTTTCTTTATCCGTTAGAATACCGATAACCTGATAGCCGTCAAAGATTTTTATGCCCTTGCTGATTACCTGCTCCTGAAGTCTTTGGGTCATATAATGGGATGTAAGAGGTCCTGCAGAGGTGGCTCTCTGCCTAGGATCATGGTCAGTCTTATATCCCACATATTCTCCATATCTATTGTGGGGGAAGGGGACTCCTATATCCACCAGGCGATAAAAGCATCGCGAAGACAGGGAGGCTTCAATTAAGGCAATATCTCCATGCATACTGCCTCCATCAAAGAGAGTTTTGGCCATCTCATATACGGAGTCTGGAGTATCGCCAGCCAAGGTCAGCTTATAGTAGGTCTGTTTATCTGATCCAGTATTTCGGGATGTTCCCATATTTAATCCTTCGGTAACTATTGCAATATCCCTCTGGCCTAGTGAGTATAGCCTGTCTGCTGCATTGAATCCAGCTGCACCTGAGCCAACCACTACGGTATTGAGGGAATAAACATTTATATTAGCGCCCTTAATCTTGACAGCACTATGCAACAAATTCTTACCCTCCCCTACTAGCTTATTGTCCTATAGTCTCCTTATATGAAATCCGCCGTCCACATTGATGACCTGACCTGTTGAATAGGGCAGTAAATCAGAGCACAATGCCCATACGGCTTTGGCTATATCCTCGGGGTAGCCCCATCGCTTAATTGGGATTAGCCCTTCTTGTATCAGCTTGTCATACTTATCCTTAACGGTACTAGTCATATCGGTTTCAATTATGCCAGGCCTTATTTCATATACATTGATGCCATATTCAGCCAGTCTATCGGCAAAAAGCTGGGTCACCATACTGATGCCTGCCTTGGATATGCAATACTCGCCTCTAGAAGGTGATGATGTATAGGAGGAAATAGAAGCTATATTTATGATGATAGGGCTGTAATCCTGCTCCCTTTGTATGCCCTTTACCATCTCATTGGCTACTCTTTGGGTTAAGAAGAAAGTTCCCTTCAGGTTGGTATCCACCACAAAATCGAAGCTCTCTTCGGTGGTGTCCAGTATGTCCATCCTAACCTTGGGTGCCACACCTGCATTATTTATCAGCACATCAATTCTTCCGAAGGTCTCCAGTACTCTGTCTATCAAAGCGCTTCTATCTTCAGCGTTTTCTAGGCTGCCTTGGATATACAGAACTTTCTGTCCCTTTTCTTCCAATCTATCTATGTTATCTTTAACCCTGTATAGATCTGATGTGCCAAATATCGCTAGTGTATAACCCTCACTAGCTAGTTTCTGCGCTATCCCATAGCCTATGCCCTTGCTACCGCCTGTAATTATGGCTACTTTGCCTTTGTTCATATCTCCACCCCTTCTAATTCTTATCCTCTGTTTTTCTCTTTTGTACCTACCATCTATGTATATCTCGGCCATAAACCTAAAGAGAACCGTTGCCGGGCCTTCCGGTTCAGGTTCTCCATAATTGTATACACTTTTATATATGGTGTGCTATACGGTTTCTGTCAATAGCTGGTTTTCCTTTGCGGCATTGGTTGTATATAGGAGCATATACTTTAGCATCCTTTACAACACAACCTGCTTTCCCTCCATACCTCATTATCTCAGAGCACTTGCTGCAGGCTATACAGCATTTCTTTCTGTCCATAGCATTGTTTTCTATGATATCCTTGGGAAAATCCGGATATGCCAAGGACTGTCGCCCAAATCCAGCGATGGTAAACCAGCCTTCCTTTATACCACCTGCTGCTATATAAGGAGCAAAATCTCTGAGCCAACTAAATCCTGTGCTCATAACTGCCATATCAGGAACGCTCTCTTGGATTTGTCTAATTATGCCTAGCATTCTAGCAGTCCCCTCCAATTGGTGCTCTGGAGGTATGTAATAGCCTATATCATAAGGCCTACCTACGTGAGGATTGTAGTAAGGGTTACCTATGCTAATATTTATCAATCTAATGCCTCTTTGATATAGCATCTTAACCAGTTTGATGGGCTCTGAAAGGTCAGGCTTTAAAAAGTCCTCCTTATCCACTCCCCACCCATAAGGATAGGGCACAGCATCATAGGCATTGAGTCTTAGAGTAATATCTAGGCCATCTCCGACTTCTTCTTTGACTTTGTCAACGATATTTAGTAGAAATCGGGTTCGATTTTCAAAGCTGCCACCATACTTTCCTGGGCGAGTGAAAGCTGATAGGAGTTCCGAACTTAAATATCCGTGACAACATTTAATATCCACTGCATCAAAGCCTATTTCTTTAGCCAACAACGCTGCCTCTACAAACTTATCTTCCAAGCTTTCCAGCTCTTCATCGGTTATTACTGGATAATCCTCTGGAAGATTGCGGCCTAAGTATGGATTTTGGGTAGCAATAATAGGGGCAGGCTTGTCCATAGGCTTGCTATAGCGCCCTGAATGAGTAAGTTGCACTACTGTATAGGGTCTATAATCCTGACCGAATTCCTCCCTAGCTGCTGTCATGGTATGATCTAGTAGTCTTTTAAATTCATCTTTATTATCCTCGATAATGTACAGCTGACGGGAATTGGCCTTGCCTTCTTCAACCACGGCGGTAGCTTCGAACCATAATAATCCTGCTCCGCCTTTCGCGTATCTGCCATACCTTCTAAATGTCAGTTCATCGGGTTTGCCATCAGCCGTTCCGTCACAGCCTTCCATGGGATGCACTCCCAATGAATTTGGGATATATGTATCTCCTATTGCAACAGATCTTTTTAACACTACCAGATCTTCAGATATAGGGATTTGTATGCCCAGCCGCTCTATATCCTGCTTTATTTCATCTAATGAGTTGTATGAAAATCTCTTATGCTCTGACATTATTGTCCTCCTGAAATAATGTAAGCTGCCCCCTTCATTTGTTGAGCCCTGGTTCTTATTCAGCTCGGGCTAGAGCAGCATTTACCTTTTTAATAGCCTCACTTGCAGCTTCTCTTACTTCCTCATTCTCATCATCTTTGGACATTTTTCTCAAGAATTCAAGGGTTCTTTCTGCCCTTGTTTCTCCCATGGCTACTGCAGCCATTTTTCTACACTCTGCATCAGGGTGACGTACATAGTTGGTAAGTAGCGTCACAGCATCGTGACTACCATTCTCACCTAGAGCCTTGAAAGCAGCATTACGAAATTCTATATTAGTTCCAGATAATACCTTTTGTAATTTAGCTATGTTCCCTTTTTGTCCCCACTTTTCTATTTTCTTTAAAGAAGGTCCAAACATACGCATCCACTCCCAAAATTTATTATTCGTGGCACTCCGAGTAAAGATCGGTTTACCATGATAAATGAAGGGGGCAGCCGTTACTCTATCCCTTAAAAAGTCCCATTATACTAATCATATATTGAAAGAACATCTGAGTCAAGAATTTATGGGCTTTAAAAACTATGATAAAGGGTTTGTATCACTTTGTGTTCTTTTCCTGGTTTAGTAATCCTAATCATGGGTATAGATATAATAGATTCAAGTTTAAGGAGGAGATAGCAATGGATGTATTTGGAACATTCGTTCAAACCGGGGATTGGAAAGGCGAAAAGCATGTACCCATTATCCACTGCCCCGATAGAGTTAAAGCAGGAGAAAATTTTGAACTAAAAGTAACCCTAGGGGACGCTATTGGACACCCCAATACCTTTGAACATTACATATCTTGGTTTAAGGTGTACTATCAGCCTGAAGGATCCAAATTCCCCATTGAACTAGCTTCATTTGATTTTGGTGCTCATGGCGAAAGCGATGTATTCACCGATTACCAAGGCACTACTACAGTTAAGATCCCTAAGAATGGTACCATATATGCCCTTAGCTATTGCAACATACATGGTTTGTGGGGCAATAAAGCAAATATCGCAGTTGAATAATTGGCTTCACTTGTACTCACCCCCAAAAAAAGATAGCAGGAGACTTTAGCTTCTGCTATCTTTTTTGTTCATAATTAGAATTGAACCCTGGGAACCTCTCTATCCCCCTCATCAGCCCTAAAGAAAACTTCTTCCCTAAAACCGAACATTCCAGCTACTACATTGTTGGGAAAGGTTTGAATCTTGTTGTTGTACTTAAGGACGGTATCGTTGTAAAACTGACGGGAATACCTTATCTTGTCCTCCACATCCTTTAGATCTCCTTGAAGGCTTAGGAAATTGGTATTGGCTTTAAGCTCGGGATAGGCTTCTACCACTACCATCAATCGGTTAAGAGCTCTTGTAAGTGCATCATTGGCCTCCATGCTCTCCTCAGGGGTATTGGCGCTCAACACCCCACTTCTAGCCTTTACAATTTGATCAAAGGTTTCCTTTTCATGACTGGCATATCCCTTTACCGTCTCCACCAAATTGGGAATGAGATCCGCCCTATTCTTTAGCTGTACATCTATCTGGGCCCATGCATTTCGTACTCTATTCCTTAAAGTGACGAATCCGTTATAGGCAGAGATCCCATACAGGATCAACAGGACAGCAATACCTAAAATAATGTAAACTAGCATTATAATCCCCCTTCTTTTTCAATGTTTTATTACCCAGCTGGTTTAGAAGGCACCACCGCCTCCGCCACCTCCGCCTCCTCCGGAGCTGCCACCACTAAATCCTCCTCCGCCACCACTTCCTGATGAATCGGGGGAGGCAGCTACAGCTGCCGTATTGATGGCATTGTTTATAGAATTGGTAGTGCTGGTCAACATGCTGTTCATAAGCATTAGATTGCTTAGCGAACTGTATCCTCCCATATAGGTCAATGCCGGATCCATGAGTTCTGCTTGGCTGAACACTTTGGGCAGTTGGTTAATTACCTCTTTAGCTACTCCCAAAGATATTGCATATACCAAATAATGCTCCCAAATTACGATGGATGGGATTTCTGCTTTATCCATATTGGAGAAATGAAGCAGGAATCTCCTAAAGGCTTTCCACATAGCAGTCTGTTCAGCACCGTATTGAGTTAGTTTACTAATACTAGCAACTACCGCCATAGAAATGAGAGTAACAAAGCCAATTCCAGCAATTACTATTCCTAGCCCGGAATGGAGGTATACTACCGATGCAACACCTAATGCCAATATGACAAGGGCAATTAGAGCATATCTTCCGCTGCCCTTCATATCGTTTTTCATAAAAAATCCTTGCTTTCGACCTTGGTTTTCTACCAGGGTTTGAAAGGTTTCATAATCCTTTTCAAACTCCAATGCTTTGGATCTTCTTTTGAGAATTTTCTCCAGCTCATCTAGAACTAAACTTCCATTGTTGCCCAATTTCTTTAGGAACCAAGATATCAAAAAGCTCTCATGGGGGTACAAATCATTTATATTAGCTCCTTCAATCTCCCGAATTTCGTACATTTCATGAGTCTTTTTAAATATCAGCCCTTTTTCCGTCTCTATCTTGTTGATGGTGATCTTTTTCTTTCTCACCAGATCCATAATGGTAGCCATTATATCCTTTGAATCCACGCTGCCTTTAGTCAATAGATATGTCATAACTGCAGGGGTGTAGTCGCCAGGCAATTCCCTATAGTAGTCGCCGTCGAATCTAGGCTTTAGCTCTTTTGAATATTTAGCAATAAAAGCAATCATGGAATAAATACCGCCCAGAATAACAGCTACAAAGGCAGGCATGAACCTATCCCTTAGGCTTTTTAGCTTGGCTTCCCTCTCTAACCTCTTTTTTTCCTCTTCCTCTCGCCTTTCCATCTCTTGCCTAGCCCGTTCCCTCTCGGCATTGGCTTCATCAGCAAGTTTCTTTTCGTGGCTTAGAATTGATGGAAGTTTAGTCTCGTCATACACCCTATTGGAATCCGATATAAGCTGGGGTGGAAATATGGCCAAGGTCTCTATAAAGGTTCCCGGCCCAATTTCAGGCACATTAAACCTGAAGGTCTGTTCATCCACAATCTCCGACACACCCGTCAATGGACCATGAGCAAAGACCTTGAGATCTTCTTTTTTAGCACCTTCGGGAATCTTGATGATAATCTCTATGTTGCTAATTGGTACATCCCAATTGACATCTATAATCTTGCGATTAAATACCCCGATATCGTTATACCTCTCTGCCACGTTTAGCAGTACATATTCATACACAAAGGTCTTTTCCTCATAGCTACTCTTTTCATAAACCTTTAGCTTCGTCAGGTTGTTCTCCCTGGTGAGCTCATAGGAGTTTTCTCCTTGGCCTTCTGACTGCTCAAATTCTCTAAGTCCATCCTTATCTTCCACATAAACCCTAAGACCATCCACACCATCTGTCCTGTCCATATCAATGTCTCTAAGGACGCCATTGAAATCTCCTGAAAAACTATAGGTAATCCTTTCCTTAATATGAGCATCACCGTTCGACTTGATGTCGATGATCACTCCATAGTGGCTAATATAATAGCTTCTATTGTCAGCATATGCACTAAAGGATGGTAAAACAATTGATAGAGCTATCATCGCCAAGAGTAAAATGACCGGGACAATTCTTTTTCTTTTTATGATCCTAACCCCCTTTAAAGCCTCACAGATTCAACCTAGTTTATGCGAAGCAGTATTTGAAAATGCCATTGCTGTTCTAGCTGTTCACAACATTTATGAGGTCGCCCTTAATAAATGCTTTTAAGTTGTTCACTGCTATGTTCATTAGTCTTTCTCTAGCCTCCTTGGTTGCCCACGCAATGTGAGGAGTGATTATGCAGTTCTTGGCCGTGAATAATGGATTATCCTTTTCCGGGGGCTCTACCGATAAAACGTCCAAACCTGCCCCTGCAATGATACCTTCATTTAAAGCCTGTGCTAAATCCTCCTCTACAATGACAGGGCCTCTGGAAGTATTGATAAGGAAGGCTGTGCTTTTCATTTTCCTTAGCCTATCCATATTGATAAGGCCTCTGGTCTCCTCAAATAAGGGACAATGGATGCTTACAACATCGGATTCCCTTAACAACTGATCCAGATCATCTGCCCATTGAAAATTGAGCCTATGGGATTGGTCGGTTTTGGTCCTGCTGTGTCCTATGACCTTCATACCAAAAACCTCAGCCACATCGGCTACTTTTTGGCCTATGCGCCCGAACCCTATTATCCCCATGGTTTTGCCTGCCAGCTCTATCAACGGATAGTTCCAGAATGCAAAATCCTTGCTGTTGCTCCAATCTCCCCTTCTTACAGCGTTGCTATGATCCTGAACATGATTGCAATGCTCTAGCAGTAGAGCGAATACCATTTGAGCAACTGAATCAGTACTATAAGCTGGGATGTTGGTTACAACTATGCCCATCTCTTTAGCGGCATCGATGTCCACTACATTATAACCTGTAGCCAATACCCCTATATATTTAGCATCTGGTAATTTGGACAGAGTTTCCCTGTTAAGGGGCGTCTTATTTGTTAGTAGAATCTCTGCTCCTCTAGCCCTCTCAATTATCAAGTCCTCAGGTGTTCTATCATAGATTTCTATATCACCTAACTCCCTCATAGGTTCCCAGCTCAAATCTCCAGGATTTAATGCATAACCATCTAATACAACTATCCTCATCGTGCATCTTTCCTTTCATGTTGTCATAAGTATTATGTATTGCTATTCTATTATATCATTAAACTTGTATTATACATCCAATCAGAAAATTTTTTTGGAAATTTTTACTCCTATAATAGCAAGAGACCTTCGGCTAAAAGGTCTCCTGCTTAAACTCCTTGGCTATTGGATTCTTTGCTCAATTGCTGTCTTTACGTCTTCCGGAGTCATGCCTCTGGCTTCAATAAAAGGTCTGTTGTTGTTTGTAGTTTGAATACCCATGAAGTTATCATCCATTCCGGTCATCACAACTGCATCAAAACCATCCAAAAAATCCTTGTTAGCTTTTTGTCTAGCATTAAACTGACTAACCTTATACCCTGATTCTACAAGATAATTAACAATAGGTGTTAGTCCTTCTTGTACAGCTATATGTTTCATACACAAAACCTCCTTTTTCCCTATTATCTCACCAGCCAAATGCATTTATCCCTTTAATATATATCCGTTACTTCCGAATATTGTGGCTGTGTAATTTAGGAAAAATTTGGTTTATTGTTCGTTAGTATTTGTCATTCCAAATATCTTTTTGGTCAGCTCTCTTGCTGTAGGTGTTGCCGCCAATCCACCTTCTCCTGTTTCCCGCAAGGATGGTACCATAAGGTCACCAATCTCCTTCATGGCATCTATAACCTCATCAACGGGAATAACACTCTCAATCCCTGCCATGGCCAGTTGGGCGGCTACCACTGCATTGGAAGCCCCTATGGCATTTCGCTTTATGCAAGGGATTTCCACCAATCCTGCTACAGGATCGCATACCAAACCCAAAACGCTCTTTAGGGCTATGGCACAGGCATGACCTACCATTCGAGGGCTGCCTCCCAACATCTCTACCAAAGCCCCTGCTGCCATGGCCGATGCGCTACCGCATTCAGCTTGACAACCCCCTTCAGCACCGGAAATGCTGGCTCTCTTTGCTATGACCATCCCCATACCGGCAGCAGTAAACAGACTCATAACCATTCGAGAATGGGAAATTCTTTTTTCCTCTTTGGCTGACAGCAATACAGCTGGCAGAATCCCGCAAGAACCTGCCGTAGGAGCCGCTACGATCCTCCCCATACAGGCATTGGACTCAGCTATAGCTAAGGCCTTTACCAGCACCTTGTCCATGAACCCTCCCACTATGTTTCTGCCTTTCTCTATGGATTTATAGAGCTTGTAGGCATCGCCACCACTCAATCCGCTAGTTGATCTAATATTGGGATGAAGGGCATCGAGAATGGATTCCTCCATGACCTTGGCATTGTTCTCCATCTCACTATAAACATCCTCAATATCTCTACCCATTTCTTGGGCTTGATCTTCCAGCACCAAATCCGATATGTTCTTTTGTCTCTTTTCGGCCTTCTGCATAAGCTCCTCTATGCTGTCGTACCTTAACATCTCCCCATCCTCCAAATATCGTTGCCCTTTTACAAGGGATTTAATATAGTTACCTGATCAATATTATATAGCTCATTCAACTGCTTTGTTATATCGTCATTTATCTCCTGGTCCACTTCGATGATCATTATAGCATTTCCGCCTCGCTTTTTTCGGTATACCTTCATCTCTCCGATATTTATGTCATTTGCAGACAATAGCCCTGTTACCGCTGCCACCACTCCTGGAGCATCGCGATGGGGTATAACAATGGTATGACTTCTCCCTGTAAAATCTACCTCTAGCCCATCTATGTCCTTGACAACTATATTTCCACCACCTACCGAGGACGCTGTTACCACAACAGTTTTCCCCGAGCTACCCCTTACTTTGATTCTAGCGGTATTGGGATGAGCATCTCTTATGTTTATCTTTTGAATGGTATATTTAAGCCCTCCTTGACTGGCTATATCTAGGCTCTTCCTTATCCTCAAATCGTCGGGATCAAACCCAAGAAGTCCTCCTACAATAGCTCTGTCAGTACCATGTCCTCTGTAGGTCTGGGCAAAAGAGCCGTGAAGCTCAATTATGGCCTCAATCGGCTCTTCCCCTAAGAGATTTCTTGTAATCTTGCCTATTCTGGCTGCACCAGCGGTATGAGAGCTGGATGGCCCCACCATCACGGGCCCAATAATATCAAATACGTCCATGCTTACATTTCCTTTTCTATTCTGATGGCACCCAGCGTAGCTTTGGGCTTCTGGCAGCCTTGGTTTCATCCAGCCTTGTTATAGGAGCGTTATGAGGCGCAGTCTGTGCCTTCTCTGGCTGCTCTTGTGCCTCTTTTGCAATTTGAATCATAGCATCTATAAAAGCATCTAGGGTTTCCCGGCTTTCAGTCTCCGTTGGCTCAATCATCAATGCCTCCTTGACTATGAGAGGGAAATAGGTTGTAGGTGGATGGAACCCAAAATCAATTAGCCTCTTGGACACATCCATTGCTGAAACGCCTTTTTCCTTTTGTCTGTGGGCAGAAAGCACAAACTCATGCATGCATATCCTATCAAAACTAATATCATAGTAGGGCTTTAGCTTTTCCATGATATAGTTGGCATTTAGCACAGCAGACTCCGAAACCCTGCGCAGTCCTTCAGGGCCCATGGTCAATATATAAGCGTAGGCTCTAAGGGCAACACCAAAGTTTCCAAAGAAAGACCTTACCCTGCCAATGGACTGAGGACCATCATAATCTAAATAATACTTCTGTCCGTCGAATTGTACCAATGGCCTGGGAAGGAAGGGAACCAATTTCTTGGCAACTCCTACCGGCCCTGCTCCTGGGCCCCCTCCTCCATGGGGGGTACTAAAGGTCTTGTGTAGGTTTAGATGAACTACATCGAATCCCATATCACCTGGCCGGGTTATACCCATTATGGCATTGGCATTGGCTCCGTCATAGTATAATAAACCACCTGCATCATGAATGATGTCAGCCATCTCGAGAATATCCTCTTCGAACAAACCCAGAGTATTGGGATTGGTCAGCATAAGGCCAGCAGTCTCTTGATCAACCATTCCCCTAAGGGCATCTACATCAACGCTTCCTCTTTCATTGGAAGGCACCTCTATTACTTGAAATCCTGCCATAGCTGCAGAAGAGGGATTGGTGCCATGGGCACTGTCGGGTATGAATATCTTGTTCCTCTTTTCTTCTCCTCTGCTCTGGTGATAGGCTTTGATGATCATCATTCCGGTGAGCTCCCCATGGGATCCTGCCGCTGGCTGTAGGGTAACCTGCTCCATACCCGTAATCTCGGAGAGCATCACATTTAACTCATACATCAGCTTTAAACATCCTTGGATAGTCTCCTCAGGTTGGTAGGGATGAACGAAGGAGAATCCTTCCAGCCTTGCCATATCCTCATTGATCTTTGGGTTGTATTTCATGGTGCAGGACCCTAAGGGATAAAACCCAACGTCCACTCCATGGTTTAGCCTGGAAAGGCTGGTATAATGCCTGACTACCTCAGACTCGCTGACCTCAGGGAGATTGGCGTCACTATCTCTGAGCAGCTCACTGGGGATAAGCTCTTCTATGTTCTTCTCTTCTACATCCAACTCAGGTATGGAATAGCCCTCCTTACCGGCTGAACTGAGTTCAAAGATTAACTTTCTATTCATTAGCCATCCCTCCTATTCTTTCAACCAGATCATCCATCTCTTTACTGGTGCGCTTCTCGGTAACTGCTACCAGCCATCCTCCACTAAGCTCAGGATAAGCCATCTCCAAGGAATACCCTCCTATGATGCCTTGCTTGAGTAGAGCTGAATTTAGCTTTTCAACAGGAATAGCACTCTTTAAGGCGAATTCCTTGAAAAAGGGACCGTTAAATATTGGCGTAAAAAGCCCAGTTTTAACCAGCTTGTCGTGCAGGTAGTGAGATTTTTGTAGGCATTGGTAAGCTACTTGCTTTAAGCCTTCTTTCCCCATCAGAGAAAGATAGACCGTAGCAATGAGTGCATTCAATGCCTGATTGGTACAGATATTGGAAGTAGCCTTCTCCCTTCGGATATGTTGCTCTCTTGTCTGCAGGGTAAGTACATACCCTCGTCTGCCCTCTCTATCTGTGGTCTCACCCACTATTCGCCCTGGCATCCTTCGCATCAATTTTTGGGTAGTAGCAAAGAACCCGAGATATGGACCTCCAAAGCTTAGTGGGTTTCCTAGAGATTGACCTTCCCCCACCACTATATCCGCTCCCAGCTGGCCTGGAGACTTTAATAGAGCCAGAGAAATGGGGTCAGCGCATACTATGAGTAGCGCTTTGCTTTTATGAACCAATTCTGCTATTGGACCTATATCCTCTATAACTCCAAAGAAGTTAGGGGATTGGACAATTACTGCTGCTGTTTCATTGATGACGGCTTGATCTAGCCCTTCCATATCTATCATGCCATCCTTATATCCTACTTCAAAGATCTCAATATCCTGAAACTTGGCATAGGTGTTGGCTACCTGCCTATATTCAGGATGAAGGCTTTTAGCCACCACCACTTTATCTCTTCTGGTAGCCTGACAGGCCATGAGCATAGCTTCGGCCACAGCCGTTGCACCGTCATACATTGAAGCATTGGATACGTCCATTCCCGTCAATTCGCATATCATGGTTTGGTATTCAAATATAGCTTGTAGGGTTCCTTGGCTGATTTCTGGTTGGTAAGGGGTGTAGGCTGTATAGAATTCTGCTCTGGAGATGATATGGTCTATGGCTGCAGGTATATAGTGATCATAGGCACCTGCACCTAAGAAGCATGTGTACTCACCTGTATGTATGTTGGAAGATGCCAGTTCCCTCATGTGACGTACCAATTCCATCTCCGCCATAGGACCTTGAAGTGTTAGCTCTCTATCCAGTCTAATCTCTTCAGGAATATCCCCAAATAATTCATCAATGGAGGAATAGCCTATTTCCTCCAGCATCCTTTTCTGCTCATCCTTTGTGTTGGGGATGTACCTAGACATTATTAAGCCTCCTCTTCACAGAACTTTTTGTATTCCTCTGCATCCATCAGATTATCCAAATCGCCGCTGTCGTCCATCTCAACTACTGCTATCCATGCCTCATAGGGATCTTCATTGATAAGTTCCGGACTGCCCTCCAATTCATCGTTGACCTCTACTACTGTGCCTGATACCGGAGCATAGATGTCGGAAGCAGCTTTTACCGATTCTATAGCGCCTAAAATATCATCTACTTCCACGTGGGTATCCAGTTCTGGCAATTCCACAAACACTATGTCGCCCAGCTCATCTTGAGCAAAATCTGTAATACCTATGTAAGCCCTATTTCCTTCTACTTTTACCCATTCATGCCCCTTAGCATACTTTAAATTCTCTAATACCTTCATCTTATTTTCCTCCTTAATTAAAATAATCAATCTATTGCCTTTTACTAATTGAATTATATAAATAATGGGTGTACTAAGTAGTTAATCATTTATTGTATTGCTTGACGTAAAAAGGTGTGTCGACAATCCTTGCCCTTAGGGATTTGCCACGCAGCTGCACAAAGATCTCGTCGCCTGTATTAGCATATTCTTCATCCACCAAGGCCAGGCCCAAGTTCTTCTTTAGGCTGGGTGCAAGGCCACCGCTGGTAACGAAGCCAATCTCCTTATCATCAGCTTGTACCTTATATCCGGTTCTTGGAATGCCGCGATCTATCATCTCAAAGCCTATCAGCTGACGTTTAAGTCCCTCTTGAACCTGATTGGTCAGGGCTTTTTTGCCTATAAAATGATCTTTATTCAATTTAACAAATCGATGAAGTCCCGCTTCAAGGGGTGATATCTCTGGTGACAGCTCCTGACCGTATAAGGGCAGAGCCACCTCAAACCGTAAGGTGTCCCTAGCTCCAAGACCGGCGGGGATTAAGCCTTCATCGGCCCCTGCTTCCAAAATTTTATCCCATAACTGGACAGCGAGATGGGAGGGAACATAAAGCTCAAATCCATCCTCACCGGTATACCCAGTACGGGATACTAGACCTTTGACTCCTCCAATCTCTATATCCTGTAAAAATCTAAAAAACTTTATATCCTCCAGACATGTAGTTGTCAGCTTTTGCAAGATCTTTATGCTGGCAGGCCCTTGTATAGCCAGTAGCCCATAGTCTTCAGACAAATCCACTATTGATACACTATCGTTGTGACAATTGTCCTTTAGCCATTCATAGTCTTTTTGGGTGTTAGACGCATTTACTACCAATAGATACTTCTCCTCTGCCAACTTGTAGATGAGAAGATCGTCTACTGTGCCACCGTCCTGATAGCACATGGGTGAATACACTACCCGATTCTGGACCATCTTTGAAATATCGTTGGTAACCACTTCCTGTATGTACTCTCCTGCACCACTACCTTCTACCAGGATCTCCCCCATGTGGGAAACATCAAACAACCCAGCTGCTGAACGAACGGCGTGATGTTCATTCAAAATGCTGGAATACTGAACCGGCAATGCCCATCCACCAAAATCGATTATTTTACCCCCCAAAGCAAGGTGGGATTCATAAAGTGGCGTCTTTCTCACATCTACCCCTCTTTTCTCTACTTTCTCTTAAACTACCTCTTCAGTAAAACTTATGCCCTCGGTTGCTCCTTTTATCCCTAAATACTGTGAAATGCTGGCTGCTACATCCGCAAAGGTGTCTCTAGTTCCTAGATCTATGCCCTGTTTTAGCTTCTTTCCGTAGACTAAAAGGGGAACATATTCTCTGGAATGATCTGTACTGGGAGTGGTGGGATCGCAGCCATGGTCTGCGGTGATTATAAGCATGTCGTCCTCTTTCAAGGCGGCTATAATCTCTGGAATTCTGGAATCTAGCATAGCCAAAGATTTGGCATAGCCTGCTACATCATTTCTATGTCCATATAACATATCAAAGTCTATTAGATTTGTAAATATTATCCCTTCAAAATCCTCCCTGATAAAATCTATAGTTTTGTCTACGCCGTCCATATTGCCATGAGTGTGTATGTACTCGGTTATTCCACGGCCGGCAAATATATCCACGATTTTACCTACAGTCTTTACTTCCAAACCCTTTTGAACTGCTCTATCCAGCACTGTCTCATATATTGGAGCTAAAGAAAAATCTCTTCTTCTATCGGTTCGGGTAAATTCTCCTGGCTTACCAATAAAAGGTCTGGCAATAACCCTTCCCACGGCATGATCGCCGGTTAATATTTCTCTAGCAATTTTACATATTTCATAGAGCTTTTCCACAGGGATTATATCCTCATGAGCAGCAATTTGAAATACGCTGTCTGCAGAAGTATAGACAATGGGATAGCCAGTTTCCATATGCTCTTTTCCTAATTTTTTAATTATCTCGGTACCCGATGCAGGAATGTTGCCTAATGTAGGCGATTGTATGGCTTGTTCAAATCTTTCAATGATTTCCTTTGGAAAACCATCTGGATATGTAGGAAAAGGCTTTGGTAAAATTATGCCCATAAGCTCCCAATGGCCTGTTGTGGTATCCTTTCCAGCGGATTTTTCCGCCATTCTGCCAAATGAGCCCACAGGGCTGTCACTGCTTTCAAAGGCTTCTACCCCTTGGATATTGCCCAGACCTAGCTTCTCCAGGTTCGGAAGTCTAAAGCCTTTAATCTGGGCTGCTATATTGCCCAGGGTATTGCTGCCTTCATCTCCATATTTATAAGCATCAGGCAGCTCACCAATACCTACGCTGTCCAGTACTATAACTATCGCTCTTTTCATGATTCTCTCCTTAACCGGATTTGTTCTATAGGGATAAGATGGTTAACCTATCCCTATTTTACCATATTCATAAACAGATTCCACATTTTTTGAAACATTTTGCCTACTATATTCTACTAGGTCAAAAAATATATGAAATTCCTTTATGCTGGCTGTCCATATTAATTTTTGTTATAAGCCTTGCTATTATACTATGCGGTTTGGAGAGACGAATAAAGAGGACAGTTGAACTGTCCCTTATCCTCACCCTTTTCTCTAAACAATAGAGTCTTTAATCCATCTTTTATAAATTGATTTTTCATATATAGATCCCAGATAAGTCCGCTGAAATAGTTTTCTATCATCAAAAGAGTGATACCTTTGTTGATTCCGATATATTGTTTGGAGAACCAAGGCTCTTTCTGATCCAGATTGTAGGAATCATAAAATCCATATCTTCCCCAAAGTTGAGGATAGTTTTCATAGGTATATAAAAGAGCTTCCGTAGATTCTTTGGGTGTAAAAGGCATTGACCCTGCAGGACCGCAAATGGGCACGGTACCATCGTTGCTGTTTACCTCTTGCACTATACCTGAAGGCAGTGTACCGTATCTTCCGCAATAACCATTGGGTCCGGCACATGCAGTAAGACCCCAGGCATTAGCGTTGAAGGTCTTAAATCCTTCCGGGTTGTCTATGCAAAACTGTCTATTGGCCAAGGTAGCCTTTACAGAGTTGTCAAACCAATTGATCCCATCCCTATCCACGTATTTAGCAGCATCAAACCAGGCATGAGAGAATTGGTGTATAAAAAGAGAGTTATACCATCCTCTAATATATATATTTCCTTTGTACTCTCCCAATAGTTTGCCCATATTGTAGTATAATTCAGGTCCAACCTTTGAAGTGGGGGATCCAGCAGCTAAAAGATACATCATCAATTGCTCAGCAAAATAATCCCATTGGCCACCTAAACCAGAATGTCCCTCTGGATATATTTCTGGCCAGTAGTGCATATAAAATCTCTTATTGGCCTTATCCACTATAAAATTCCAATCAACTCTTCTGTAGATCCTAAGAGCTAGTTCTTTTATCCTACCACCAAAATATTCCCCAACAGTGATAGCACCATTGACCAAAATAGCTGTGTCTATGGTAGAGTATTCACAATTGTTAATCCTCTTGCCGGTTTTTATATCAACAAAATGAGCATAAAATCCCTTGTGGTTTTCTACATTGGTCATTAGGGTATTTAGCGTCCCTAAAGCCCTTTCAAAACCTTGGCCATAGGTTATCCAGCCACGTTCTATACCAATGGGAATAGCACTAAGGCCAAAACCAACAGAGGCAATGCTTGCAATTTCAGGCCTGTCAGCTGAGTCCACAATTAAACCATAACCCGGACTGTGAACATCAGCATTTACTTGTTCCCATAAAAAATCAAAGCACCCTTTAGCTTCTAATTTCAGAAGTTCTACCCCATTCATGTAAGACTCCCCTTCCCAAAAACACAAAGCATCCCAAAAAGAGAAAAATGTGAACTATCACTTATCAATAGCACAGTGAGATAAATTATAGCATATATAAAAATATATATTCACAGATATACTATCATAGTAAATAACCAGTATCAACAGTTATTAAATTGAAATATTTCTTTTGATGGGTACGCATTTAGCATAAAAAAACCAAAGGAATAATGAAGATTTCATTATTCCTTTGGTATAAGAAATTTAGGTTTATCCCTGTATTTTTGACTAGTTTAATCTCACAATGTATATACATTTATCTCCATCAAAAACTCTGATCTGAGCCAGCTCTGGTTCATATCTGATGGATCCTTTACCAACATGAATCATAGGTTCTGTTCCTAATCCATAGATTATATCGTGGGACATGGTCTTTAGGCATTCATCCTGATCCTGCTGGTCTAAATCAAACCAATCCTTTTCCTCCATGCCTATAAAGCTGTAGTAGCCTTCCAGGCTCTTTAGTGCATCTACCAATTCATCTATAATATGACTATACTGCCTCTTATATTTAACCGCCATGTTTAATCCCACCACACCTTATTTCTCTATTTCTCTATTTCTCTATTTTTCTATCTTTCTAGTCTTTCCAAACTATACTATTCTATGTCATTATACTATTCCCATGTCTTATTTTTGCCACAAGGTCATGAATTTTAAAAGGGTCATTCAGCGCTGGCCGCCTTTTGCTTGTCATTCTTATTGGGGTTAACCAATACAATCCTGTCGCCATCCAATTCAACTTTGATCTTCTTGGCTTCTGATAAGCCTAAACGATCCAGGTATTCCCTTGGTATCTGTAATCTACCAGCCCTATCCAATACCGCCAGTTCTTCATGGGTGTCCTGCTCTTCAGCTTCTGAATCCATACTGCTTTCCATAGCCTCTATCTCTTCCTTATAGGAGCGTCTGCGTATAAACTCACTGCTGGTCCTCCCGTCTCTAATGGCTACAACTCGGTCAACCTTTCTAGATACCTGCTGATCATGGGTAACTATAATAACGGTGAGCCCCATACTGGTGTTGAGTTCTCGAAACACATCCAGAATCTGTGCAGCAGTCTTGGTATCCACTGCACCGGTAGGCTCATCGGCTAACAACAGCTTAGGGCTATTGGCCAAAGCAATGGCGATGGCTACCCGCTGCTGCTCTCCTCCAGACAATTGCTCTAATTTATTCTTCCGCCTATGGCCTAAGCCTACCATATCCAGTAGTTCTGCTGCCCTTTCGCGCCTATTCCGCTGGCCTTTAACCATCATCATAGGGAGCTCTACATTCTCTTGGGCAGTCAGGTAAGGTATTAGGTTTCTGGCATTATTCTGCCAGACAAAGCCCACTGTTTCCCTTTTATATTTAACCAGTTCACTGTCTGTAAACTTAAGCAGATTCTTGCCATCAACATAAAGATTTCCTGCTGATGGCCTATCCAATCCCCCTAACATGTTTAGTAGGGTGGATTTACCGCTACCGCTGTTACCTATTATGGCCATCAGCTCACCAGCCTCTACTACCAAGTCCAAACCCTGGAGAGCTACAACTTCAATATCGTTGGTCTTATATATCTTGACTAGGTTCTCACATACAACCATTAGGGCTCACTCCCTCTCTTTGACCTTTACTATATCTCTTCGATTACTTCACCGTCTTCTAAGGTGTAGACATGATCCGCCAGTTCCATCATGTTGGGGTCGTGGGTGGTCATGACAACGGTAAGCTTATCCTTGGCCACCAGATCACGGAAGACCTTTACTACCTGAAGTCCCATCTGAGTATCCAACTCTGCTGTGGGCTCATCTGCAAAGAGCACCTTGGGACGATGAGCAATAGCACGGGCTATGGCTACCCTTTGCTGCTCCCCTCCGGACAATTCGTGAGGTCTGTGATTCATCCTCTTGCTCAGACCTACAAAATCCAGGCACTCTTCTGCCCGCTCCTTTTGTTTCTTTTTATCGTATCCTGCAATCCGCAGGGCAAACTCTACATTCTCATATGCGGACATTAGCCCAATCAGGGCAACGGATTGAAACACAAATCCCATTTGGGTTCGTCGTAACTCGTCCCTCTTCGTCTCGGATAAATCCGTTATTTTCTGATCAAATAGATATATGTCTCCGCGAGTAGGATGATCCAAAGCACCCAATAGGTTTATCAAAGTAGTCTTTCCTGAACCGGAACGGCCTCGTAAAATAGTAAGCGTCCCGGGCTTTATGGATATACTAACATCCTTAAGCGCATGGACTATTTCTCTCCCCGATGGGAAATCTCTACATAGATTCTCTGTTCTTATGATTGGATCCATCTACCCCACCCCTAACTTATAGTTAAACATAAATGCCCCAAATCTGTTGTGTGACTATATATGATCGAACAATTATACAAGTTAAATGTATAACATATATCATTATATAATAAAAAGACCATTAGTAAAAGGAATATAGCAAAATATCTTAATATTCACTATATCAGTGGATAAATGTATTTCCAAACATAATCCAAAATATTGTCCTTGCTTGTATTGTAAGCATTAATAGCTACTACCGCATTCTTGTCAGGCATTATAATACTATACTGACCATATTTACCGTCAGCCCGGTAAGAATTATTAGGGCCTTTCCAGAATAGATAGCTGTACTCTGCATTATAAGGGGATTCTATTCCTGTCTTTATCTGAGCTTTTGCAGTTTCGTTGACCCATTCCCTTGGAATTAGCTGTCTTCCCTTCCATTCACCCTTCTGTAAATATAGTTGCCCAAATTTTGCAATTTCAGAAACTGACAACATTAGCCCACTGGAGCCAAAGCTATTGCCCATAGCATCGGTTTCCCAAGTTGGCAACCAAATACCTAAAGGCTCGAACAATCGGGGCATGAGATATTCTAGTAGGGTACATTTGGTTAACTTCTTAATTATCATTCCCGCTAGATAGGGACCAACATTGCTATATAGAAAATGGGTTCCTGGTTCATGGTCCAAAGTTAAGTTAAGGCTATATCTAACCCAATCCAAGTCTTTCATGGAATATCTCTGCTCTGCCATCAAATGAGCTTCGTTATGACCTATGCTCATGGTGAGCAAATGTCTAACTTTTAAACGTTGCAATCTATCTGAAGGATTCTCTGGCGCTTTCTCGGGAAAAAAATCTATTACAGGATCGTCTAAGGTTAACAATCCCTCTTCTATAGCAATTCCTATAGCTGCAGAAGTAAAGCTTTTGCTAACAGAATACTGGTTTTGACGTATTTCAGGCTCCCAATAATGCTCGGCTATTTTTTCACCATCTTTCAGTATAATAATGTTATTTAGTGTTATATGGCTTGTATGCTCAACAAAAGCCTCCAATAGCTTACCACTCACAAACTCTTCCTCCTTTATAATTCCTAGTGCATTAGACACGCCTATTTTATTCTATCTTACTATATCTATCATCAATATTCTAGGACATATGGTATCTGCTTTGGGAAAATCCATTTCCCAATAATCAAAGATTACAGCATTAGGGAATACTCTATGAGGCTTGCTCTACACCTCCCACACACATAGTTTTTAGGTATTCTCCTATATCTTTTGAAGGTAGCTTGGCAACTGGAATTGGAGCATTGATACATCCATCTATAGTCTTCTCTATCTCCTGACCCATTTATATTGCTTACGCGATTATCCGGTATGCCAAATCTTCTACAATTAGCTTTCCATATACTATTATGATGGCATGGTCTACCCTGTGTTATATCGGTATACCAATGGATCAGTTCGTGCTTAACGATCAGATTTATATCTTCTTCCTTATATCCGTCACTGAACAACTTAGCAGCAAATTGAAACCGGATTAGTTCCGGTTTCTTAGTATGCTGGTCTATTTTCCAGACATATTGACCTAAAGTCCTTTTCATGCGATTGCTAATTAAAACCGGCTTATCCATCTCCCAGCCGAACATTTCCATAGCGAACTGCTTTACTTTCTTCTCTAAATCATTTTGTATTTTTGATAGTAGCATTTTATTCCCCTCTAGTTCTTAAGGTAACAACAACAATTTCTGGCCTGTTAAATATCCTTATGGGGATAATACTGTTACCCAAACCCCGACTTATATACATGGTAGATGATTTTTTGCTATGACTGCCACTGGTGTATTTGGGAAACAAGCCCTGATCCGGCGCAAATAGTCCTCCTACAAAAGGAATCCGAAACTGTCCTCCATGAGCATGCCCGGTGAAAATCAAATCCATATTGCTTTGACAATACAGATCAAAAAGTTCAGGCCTGTGAGATAGTAGGATTTTAAAGCCTTCATAGGACGACCATTTTTCGAGATGTTCCTTCATGGCAGTGATATCGGTGCCCTCCAAATAATTGGATGTTAGAAAATCAGGATCCTTTACACCAAACATAAATATGGAGCTATCACCAGTTAATAGCTTAACTACATCATCGTCTATAACGTGGACACCTGCTTCCTTTAACCTTTTTACTATTGTAGCATATCTGCCTGACCAGGCCTCATGATTTCCTGAAACGTAGTATACAGGTGCAATATCAATAGCTCCTTCAATAAATGACATAGCTGTATCCAAATCATATTTTCTCCTATCGATGAGGTCTCCTGTTATGACAATAGTATTCGGAGATATATTCTTTAGTTTGGATAAAATATACTGTTGATCTTTGCCAAACTGTTTGTTATGCAAATCCGATATATGTGCTATAACGAAACCATTGAACTCCTCTGGAATTTTTGAATTGATATAATCTGACTTAGTAATAACTATACTGTTATTTTGCCATAGGCAGAACCCAATACTTCCGCATAGTATAATGAGCAACACCAGTATGTTAAGTTTTGATGGTATTCTTTTCATAATGTACCTCATAAAACCCCATCCATTATATCTTTTGACACAATTCTATTATAGATTGCCCCTTTTAACTCGCCGCAGGCGACTCTGAGCTATTCAACTTGCTTGCAGAAAATTCCAGACGAAAATAGTTTTCTGGCGCGTTTTCATCGGGTATCAAGATATCGGACTGAAATTCCTTATAACCGGAAAACTTGATATCACATTCAAACTCAATACCGAATTCAACAAAATAAAAATCTTTAAAAATATTATTTTTGATGTGCTCGGCTATACGTCTAGGCGGTTGTGAAAACAAACCAACTTCGTCCTGTGCACCGGCGAGAGATAGAGAGGCCAAAAACATGTGGCTAGTATAGGAACCAAGCCAATCCTGGTTGTTCTTTAGTTCAATCACAAAAGATACTCCTGTAACATATCCATTTTCTATAGTATAGATATATTCGGGCATTTGAGCATACCCAATTTCAATATATGCTGTCCCATCAAATGGTCTCTTCTCCCATTTCCCGCTCTTATCCAAATATTTATCGCTAGAATCCAATCCATAAAAATCAGCGTAGTAATTGTAGTTTTCTACAAAATCTGCTACCGTTAGGTTCCCTCGATTGGGAGGAAGCTGCTGCTCGAAAAATGCTGTGACAAAGAGAGCAAAGATGATAGCATAAGCACCTATCAGTAGCAATCCTCGATATCTCTTGGTATCTTTTATGGTGTAAGATGTCGATTCATCCCATGGCAGTCTTTCATTCTGGCTGCATAGCTTATAGCTTTTCCAAAGGCGTACAAGGTAATAGATTGGGATATTGTAACCCATCCCTATACCTATAACTCTCCATGTACGTTCTAATCCTTGTCTATAGTTTAGTGGCCTACCCTCAGAGTCTACTATTTTAAGACCGAATATGGCTTTGCCCGGTGTAGTACCAAACAAACTGAGCAATAGTGGCTCTATAAACAGCATGATGCCAAAGGATACAAGTGTATCAAATATTTGTCCTATTCTACCTCTGGTTAACATATTTATATGGAACACGGACATAAGGAAAACCATCCAGATGAGATTGTATATGGAGATGTCCAGGGTTCTGGCTAAAAACCTGCGCCAGGGATAAAACACGTAGGGCAACTCATCAGCTTTTTGTTCTTGACTTACCAACAAATCAATCCTAATTTTCATCACCCCATTTTTAATTGAACGGTATCTGGACATTTGAATTCATGACAAAAGGGTATTTATATATTTCCCTGCAGCATAGCCTTCTGAAAAGGCGGCTTGAAGATTGTATCCTCCCGTATCACCATCAACATCCAGTACTTCGCCTACAAAGAAAAGGTTGGGTAAAAGCTTTGATTCCATATTACTTGGCTTTATCTCTTTTAGATTTACGCCTCCTTTAGTAACCATGGCTATATTGAAGTCCCCCAGTCTATCCACCTTCATGGGAAAACTGGATAGAAATTCTGCCAGCCTATTCCTCTTGTCCTTTCCTAGATGTGCGCATCTGTCCTCATTAGAAATGTTTGCTAATCTGAGGATACTATCCAGCAACCTATGAGGTAGAGGATAGCGGCTTAGAGCATTTTTCACCAGTTGCTTTCCGCTTCTGGCAAATATCTCATCCAGTTCATGTCTACACTCTTGTACATTGGCAGCTCCTACAAAATTCAACCTTATTGTATCACCAGGCTCTATGTAGCGTGAGTTGTTGAGAATGCCAGGTCCAGACAACCCGCGGTGGGTAATGAGTACATCTCCTTGCCAAGTACGTATCTTTTTATTGTCTCTCCATAGGGTGGTTTCTATATCTTTAAAGGATATTCCTGCCAAATCACTAAAGGGGTGATCCAAGATATAAAGGGGCGTAAGGGCAGGTCTGGTTTCTACTATAGTATGTCCTAGTCCCGAGGCCAGCTTATATCCATCCCCTACGGATCCGGTGGATGGGTAAGACCTTCCCCCTGTGGCTATGACCAACGCCTTGCTCAAATATACTTGTGATTTGGTGTATACAGTGAATTGGCCGTCATTCCATGTCACTTTATCAACCTGCTCATTAAATATTAACTGTACACCTAGTTTTCTGCACTCTTTCAGCAGTACTTCCAATATATCCTGAGCCTTCAATGAACTAGGTAGCATTTTGCCTTCAGGTGTTTCTATGAAGTCAACACCCCTGTATCTAAAAAAGTTTAATAAGTCCTGATTGCTGAACTTTCTAAATGATGATTTGAGAAACTTGCCATTCTTTCCATAATGAACAAAGAATTCATCTATATGTCCGCTGTGGGTAAGGTTGCATTGCCCTGCTCCTGTTATCAAAAGCTTTCTGCCGGCTGTGGAGTTTTTCTCCAATAATGCCACTTTCACATTATTTCCTGAACTATTAATTGCGGTAAATAGCCCTGCCGGTCCCGCTCCTATAATCAAAACATCATAATGTTTATCCAAAAATTTCGCCTCGCATTATCGTAAGTTTATTCCAATTGTATACTACTGTCTAGGTTCAGGTCAAGAGAAAATATAATAAATACTCATAATGCAAGTATGTGTAGTGCTCATTTTTTTATTATAAAAGGGAAGACTAATAATCAAATGTCAGCAAAAAACTAAACCAATTTATAAGGGGATGAGCTTATGAAGAAAAATGTCGGGACTTTAGATGCTCATATAAGGCTATTTATAGGGTTCTCCCTATTAGGTATG
>JAWLDD010000004.1:0-26490 GCA_041686815.1 Candidatus Atribacteria bacterium
CCTGATGGAATCCTTGCTACCCTTGGCGGTAAAACATGATTGAACCTTGCAATAGAGCTGGCAGAGAGCGGAATATTGAAGGAATTGAATATAAAGCTCCTTGGCACTTCCCTCTCCTCTATCAAAAAAGCCGAAGATAGAGAGTTGTTTAAAAAGGCTATGGAGGAAATCGGCGAAAAGGTTGCCAAGAGTACCGTTGCCGAAAGTCTTGATGAAGCTATGGCCTTTGTAGAAGAAACGGATTTTCCCATTATCATACGTCCAGCCTTTACCTTGGGCGGTACTGGTGGCGGGATTGCCCACAATATGGATGAATTTGTGCATATAGTCTCCCAAGGCCTAAAATGCAGTATTATTCACCAAGTATTGTTGGAGGAAAGCGTCGCTGGTTGGAAAGAGATCGAATATGAGGTTATTAGGGATAATGCAGATAATTGTCTGGTCATATGCAATATGGAAAACTTAGACCCTGTAGGCATTCACACCGGAGACAGCATTGTAGTTGTCCCTACCCAAACCTTGTCCCCCTCCGAGGACCAGATGCTTCGCAATGCTTCCATTAAAATAATCAGAGCTTTGGACATCAGAGGAGGCTGTAATATACAGTTTGCTCTCCACCCTACCAGCAGCCAATATGTAGTCATCGAAGTCAATCCCAGGGTCAGCCGATCCAGCGCTCTTGCCTCAAAAGCTACCGGTTACCCCATTGCAAAGGTAGCCAGCAAGATTGCCATTGGCCTAAATCTAGATGAGGTAAATTCCTTTGAACCTGAAATCGACTATATAGTTACCAAAGTACCGCGTTGGCCCTTCGATAAATTCACATCAGCCAACCGTACTCTAGGCACTCAAATGAAGGCTACGGGAGAGGTAATGGCCATCGGGCGCACATTTGAAGAATCCCTCTTAAAAGCCATCGACTCCTTGGATATAGGGCTTAACTATCATCTAGGAATGGAGAAGATAAGCTCATGGGATGATGAGGTCATTCACAACTCCCTCAAAAACCCTGATGACGAACGGATCTTTGTGGTGTCTGAAGCCTTGAGGCGAGGCTATAGTGTAGACCACATCCACGACATAACAAACATCGATAGGTTCTTTATATCCAAACTCAAAAACATCAATGATCTAAGCGAGAAACTAAAGGCCAGCACTATAGAAAACCTTGATATAAACCTGCTTTTTGACTGCAAGAAGTATGGCTTTAGCAATAGCTATATAGCCAGCTTAATGGATACATCAGAAGATATAGTCCAGAAACTCTGTAAACAGCATAATTTCAGGCCTTACTATAAAATGGTGAACAACTGTGGAGACGCTCAGAAGCTGGCATCGCCGTATCTCTACTCCACCTATGAAGCCAGTAGTGATGATACACCACCCTCTTCTCGACCTAAGGTAGTTGTTTTAGGATCTGGTCCTATTCGCATAGGCCAGGGAATTGAGTTCGATTATTGCAGTGTCCACTCTGTGAAAGCCCTTCGCGAAATGGGCATTGAAGCCATAATCGTAAACAGCAATCCTGAGACTGTGAGCACGGATTTTGATATATCCGATGTCCTCTATTTTGAACCGCTGACCTACGAATGCGTTATGGATATTCTGGAAAGAGAGAAACCCATTGGTGTTATAGTCCAATTCGGGGGTCAGACTGCCATAAACTTAGCAGGGCCTTTAGCTCAGGCAGGCATCAACATTCTGGGGACATCAGTAGACGATATCGACAGAGCTGAAGATAGGGATAAGTTTTTGCAGACCATGAACAAACTTGGTATTTCTCTGCCGCCGGGAAGCACAGCCTTCTCACTGGAGCAAGCCATCAGTATAGCAGAGAACATTGGCTATCCTGTACTGGTACGTCCTTCATATGTTCTGGGGGGAAGAGCTATGGAGATTATATATAACCCACAAGAAATGGCAGACTATATGGAAAATGCCATAAAGGCTTCTGGTCACCATCCTGTGTTGATAGATAAATATATTCTGGGCAAAGAGTATGAACTGGATGGAATAAGTGACGGAAATCAGGTCCTTATACCGGGCATAATGGAGCATATAGAGCGAGCAGGAGTTCATTCTGGGGATAGCTTTGGCATTTATCCTCCCCAGAACCTGTCAATTGCAACCAAAGCAAAAATCCTAGACTATACCATAGCCATAGCTCGTGAAATGAAGATGAAGGGTTTATTCAATATCCAATTTGTAGTAGATGAGAACGATAATCTGTACGTTTTGGAAGTCAATCCAAGGGCCAGCCGTACCGTTCCAGTTTTTAGCAAGATATTAGGTATACCAATGGTAAAGCTGTCAACTAAGATCATGTTGGGGCAATCCCTAAATGATATGGGATATACTACTGGCATTGTACCTGAATCCAGCTTGGTCACCGTTAAGGGTCCGGTATTCTCCCTATCAAAACTAGCTGCAGTAGATATCTTTCTGGGACCTGAAATGAAATCCACTGGAGAGGTAATGGGCACTGATACTACTTATACCAAGGCTGTACGCAAAGCAATGTTGGCCTCGGGCATGATGCTTCCTCAGGGCGGCAATGCTCTCTTTTCCATAGCTCATCGTGATAAAGAGCAAGCAGCTTCCTTGGCTGTAAGGCTTATAGAAAAAGGATATCAAGTATACGCTACCAATGACACTTGGGAGTATTTTTCCAAGCAAAGACTTAGTGTACGAAAGCTAGATAAAGCTCAGGTATTTGATTGGCTAAGAGAGGATAGGATTCATCTTATCATCAATACCCCTACACTTGGCAAAGTTGTTACCAGGTTTGGCTATCTATTGAGACGGAAAGCTATGGAGCTGAACATTCCATGCATTACCTCTTTGGATACCGCCCGAGCCATGTTGGATGTATTAGAAGACGATGGTCCTGTGGAGATCCTCTCTCTGGACCGATATGCAGATATAGGAGCTATAAGGCTTTAGGCATAAAGGAGGATGGGTATGAAGCTATTTAATTATACCTATGAAAAACCTTTCTCCAAAAAACACCTTTTGGATTTACAGGACTATACCCCTGACGAGATAAAACAGATAATAAATTTTGCCTTGGAGCTAAAAGAAATGCAGCAGCGATCTATCCCCCATCCCCTGCTCCAAGGCAAAACCTTAGGAATGATATTTGCTAAATCCTCTACCAGAACCAGAGTTTCCTTTGAAGTAGGAATACAACAACTAGGTGGTAGGACCCTCTTCTTAAATGCTAATGATATTCAGATAGGAAGAGGTGAAACCATTGAGGATACAGCCAAAGTCCTGTCTAGATATATAGACGGTATTATCATAAGAACCTTTGACCAACAGGAGGTTGAAGCACTGGCTAAATACGGTTCCATCCCGGTAATAAACGGGCTAACTGATCTATTTCATCCCTGTCAGGTGCTAGCAGACCTTATGACCATATATGAGGTAAAAGGGAAGCTCAAAGGTCTAAAACTAGCCTATATAGGAGATGGGAATAATGTAGCCCATTCCCTGCTGATTGGCTGTTCAAAGATGGGCATGGATATCTCTATTGCTACTCCAAAGGGGTATGAGCCCAAGAATAGAGTTGTCAAATGGGCACTCCATAACAGTATATCTTCTGGTTCTCGAATTACCATTACATCAGACCCCAAACAAGCTGTGCTGGAAGCCGATATTATCTACACCGATGTATGGACCAGTATGGGGCAAGAGAAGGAAGCTATTGAACGCAAAAAAGTGTTTGCCCCCTACCAAATTAATGGAAAACTGTTTTCCTTAGCAAGCTCCGATGCTATATTTCTCCATTGCCTTCCTGCCCATCGTGGCGAGGAGGTAACATCGGAGATAATCGACGGACCTCAATCCTTCGTCTTTGAGGAAGCTGAAAACAGGCTTCACGTTCAGAAAGCTGTAATAGTACTGCTAATGAGAAACTATAACTAATTAATCATGAATATCAAGAAGGAGAATCAATATGGAAGTTATTATTAAAAAAGCCACAATGGACGATATTCCTGTTATCCATGAAATTACTGTGGAGGCCTTCCAAAAGTATGCACTGGATTTGGGACTGCCAGAGCAGGTACATGCTTTAAGGGATACCTACGAATCCATAGCTGAAGATTTGCAAAAGAAGATAGTGCTGGTGGCTTGGGCAGGTGACCGTGCAGTAGGTACCATCCGTTGTGAGGCTCTACCTCCCGGTGATGTAGGCTATATCAGCAGGTTTGGTGTTAGGCCTGACACCCACAATATGGGAGTTGGCAAAGCACTAATGCTTGCCATAGAAAAAGAGGCGGTAAAACAGGGGGTTTCTCTCCTTACCCTCCATACCGCCTCTAAAATGACTTCCTTGGTACGGTTCTATTATGGCATGGGATATTATATCCATTCAACAACTACTGACCGTGGATATATCCGAGCTTATTTTTGCAAAGAATTGAATGTGGATAAAAAGACAGTGTCATCTACAAAACATCATATAAATACGCTATGAATAAATTAAATATGATACTTATCCTGAAATCCCTAATTCGTTCCTGACTATTAGTCATGAGATGGACTCCTTGGCTCATGGATTTTGTTCTCTAGGTTGAAAAATATTGGTAATAGATATATAATCCCATTAGGATGATTAAGGTTTTGTTCTGTTTTAACCAAAAATAAATATGATGGGAAACAGATAAAATGGATAAGTATGTTAGGGTAACTGCACAAGATATTGACCAATACTTGGAGCAATATTTTGTACTGGTCTGCTCTATGAGAAATTCTAGAATTAAGGCTAAAAGAATAGCAATTATGGAGGTATTGTGCTGTTTGTATCCCTTGCAGGGAATATTTATTGCTAATGGTCCATTAGGTGATATTAAAGGATTGATATCGTTTTTTATACCAATAAAATATAAACATGTGCTTCCCGATTACTTAAAGAACCTTGGATATTGTGATAAGTTCTATATTTTAGATTTTGACAATCCTGAGCTTGAAAATACTTGCGAGATTCGTAGCATAAATTCGCTAATCTGGAAAAAAAGAAAATTCTCCATTCAGCCTTTCTATAATCAAAGTGAAGAAGTATATATACAACAGTCCCCTCATAAAAGGCATTTTAGAATAATTGGACAAGATAATGTTGTAAAAGATGTATATGGGTATCGAGGCGATGGAAGCGAAAGAGGTAGGAGAGCACTGCCGGTAGAGGACGCTAGGTGTCTAGTCAATCTAGCACTACCATCTAAGATAAAAACAATGATTGATCCCTTTGCAGGCAGCGGCGGTATTGTATATCAGGCAAAATATATTGATAAAAATATCGAGGTTTTCAGTGTTGATATTGATAAGGTATTAGAGCCTGGCTTAGCTCTATATGGTTCGACACATTATGTAGGCAATTCAGCTGAAATAGATTTTGACGCACACCTCTTTGATGCGGTAATAACAGAGGTTCCCTTTACGCTAGAGGCATTAGAAGATATTTGCAATACCTTAATAAATTTTGATAAATACCTAAATGAGTCTAGCAGAATCGTGATAATGTTGTCCAAGCACCAGTTTGATGCTATTGAAAAATGTATAAGAGAATTAAATTGGCATATTATTATGTCCTGTTTAGTGAATCGAAAGGGCACCGGTGTATTAATTATGGTATGTGTTAAATCATATGAAATATATACGCAAACGAAACATACTATTGACGTTGTAAATTGCATTTTTTAGTTATTCTGCTACTTCCTTGACTTTCCCGTCATATGTTCAGATAACAAGATTAGACCCTATCGCCTTCAAGTTGGCTTGCTCTTTAGGTAAGCTAGGTATCGCCCATAAGGAATCACTATTCCCCACGCCGCCGTCTATGGCAAAATCTATTTTTCTTTGCACAAACTATTTCATTTGAACCACAGGAGGGACAGATATATCTATCCTTTTCATAATTAACACTATAAACTTCATCACAGCCCAAGCACTTAAGTTGACATAAACCTGAAGTATAATTGCCCCCACGTATATGTATTGCATGGCCTTGAATTAGTGCTAAGGCTACCTTATACCGTGCGCTATCTATGATATTTTGAAATGTCTGTCTTGAAACCTGCATGCTCTCTGCACATTCCTCTTGCTTAAGCCCTTCAAGATCTTTTAATCTCATGGCCTCCAGTTCTTCGACTTTGAGGATAGTTTCTTCAACCTCGCATTTCCTTTTACCTAAGGGCATGAAATAAGTATTCTCTGGGAAAAACTCAACCCTTCTACATTTTATTGGCCTTGCCATTTATTTGCCTCCCTGCATCTTTTACATATTCCAATGAACATTATATCTACATCATAGATTTCAAAATCATTTATATATTCTATGGTCTTGTTTAACTTCAAATATTCTAAAGCAACTTTTCTTTCATCAATGTCTATTATATCATTACATTTGACACATTGGAAATGAAGATGTAGTGGCTTTTTGCTATAAATTTTCAATTCATAGTAGCTTACTCCATCTACAACGATTTCTTTTACTATTCCCATACTGCTAAATATCTTTACATTCCGATATACTGTGGCAAGACCAATTTCGTTTCCCTTTAATCTTTGGTATATCTCTTCTACACTCAAATGCCTATCAGCAAGCAAAAACTGTTTCAAGATCAAATTCCTTTGCTTAGTAAGTTTAAATCCATTTTTCTCTATTAGCTTTTTTATGAAAGAAAACTTATCCTTTGTCAGAGCATTATTCATCAGCCCATCCATAAGGACACCCCTATCTTTTTATACATGACAGTGGTCTTCGTGCTGATGCTCACTGCATATACTTCCTGTGGATTTCAGCTCTCCATCTAAATACCTCTGAACCACATCATCACAAAAACCTTCTGCTCCTACAATTACTTTTATATTGTTTTGAGCAAACAACTGTTGGGCAGTTTCGCCCATACCTCCAGAGATGACAACATTTACTCCTAATCCCTTTAGATACTCAGGAAGGAACCCTGGTCTATGGCCTGGATTATCTTTAAAACCTTTCTTCGCTACTTTATCTTCTTCTATCTCATAGAATGTAAACCCTTCACAATGTCCAAAATGTCCACTGACATATTTTTCTTCACTAGCAACAGCTATTTTCATTATTAATGCCTCCTTAAATCATTGATTAAAATATTCTATATGCTTACAGATGTCATCCCAAATTTGCCTTATGGCCTGATTTGCCTTACTGCTTTCATAATAAACGATGGGCTTCAATTCATTAATGGATTTCATAACCGTATCATCATAAGGTATTTTACCTATTAAATAAATATCATTTTCTCTGCAAAATCTTTCAATTTCCTCTGCTTTCTTTTCATTGATATCATACTTATTGATGCAGACAAAAGTAATTACACCGAAATGCCTGCATAACTCCAATGCTCTTTTAAAATCCTCCAAACCTGACTGGGTAGGCTCTGTAACGATCAACACCGCATCGCTTCCCGTGATTGAAGATATTACAGAACAACCAATGCCTGGAGAACCATCTATAATGATAAGGGTATTTTCATCAACAAACTTCCTAGCATTACTGCGAAGCTTAGCTATAAGCTTTCCCGATCCTTCACTCCCAACCTCCATCTGTGCCCTCGAAATAATCCCTTTTTTGGTTTGGGTAATATAGACATCAGCAGTTTTTCCCTCTATTAAATCTATGGCATTTTGAGAACAAACCAATGTACAGGCACCACAGCCTTCGCATTTTAAAAGATTCACTACACCATCTTTGATTGCATCAAACTGACACACCTTTTCGCATTCCTTGCAGTCGATACAGAGCTCTTTATCAAGAACTGCTTTCTTTTCACCAAAAAAGTGCTCCTTTTGTATGTCTATCCCTCCGTAAAAGAGATATAGATTAGGTGCATCCACATCACAATCTGCTTTTACTACACCTTTTGCTAATTCAGACAGAGCCAAGGCTATTGTAGTTTTACCCGTTCCGCCTTTCCCACTTATTACTGCTAGTTCCAAGGGAACACCTCCCTCAATGTGTCTGCAATTTTCCCGAATATTTCCTTATATTCAGGCAGTTCCACGATCATTCTTCCAGAAGAATATACCTGAGCAGCTTCCCTTCGGTAAGGTATAACCCCAAATATCTCGATGTTTTGTCTTTGACAGTACTTTTGTACTCTATCATCCTCGGGATTATACTTGTTGATAATAACTCCAAAGGGTAGGTTAAAACTCCTTACCAGTTGTACTGTCATTTTTAGATCATGAAGCCCAAGGGAAGAAGGCTCTGTGACCAGTATTGCACCATCAGCATATAGAAGGGAATTTACTACATTGCATGAGGCTCCTGGGGCACAATCAATAAGGTTTGCTCCTGTAGGAAGATTTTTTAGCAATACTTTGATAACAGGCGCTGCCATAGGTTCTCCAACATTCAGAATTCCTCTTTTACAAATAAAACTGCCATATTGGCCCTCTTCAATTATCCCTATTACTCTTTTACCAAAGAATAAAGCATCGTTTTTGCACACTATTCCACAAGCATGACAACCATGACAGAGTTTTTCAAAGAGCATAACCTCTTTCTTTGTTTTTACAAGGGCGTTAAATTGGCATACTCTCGCACAATCCCCACATAAGGTACATCTACTACTATCCACAACTGGATAATCCACCTTAACCTCTTCCCGCTCTATTTGACAAGGATTTAAGAATATAAACCCGTTAGGCTCTTCCACATCACAATCGATATAATTAGCACCTGTAATAAACGAAAGGTTGGTAGATATGGTGGTTTTGCCCGTACCTCCCTTTCCGCTTAATATGGCTATGTTCAATCTATCTTCCTCCTCTGAATCCCCTGCCTGTCCCCATACCCGCATGGGCAGGTCCTGCCTGGGTTAACTCTTCTAGCTTCCCTTCATTGAACAGTTGTAATGCCGTTTCAATTTGGGTACTGCCACAGCGGTAGACTTTTATATCTGAGTTTTTAAAAAGATTAAAGGCATTGGGTCCCATATTTCCAGTTATAACAACATCCACATCTTCATCGATGATTAGCTGGGCTGCTACAATTCCTGCCCCTCCCCCCGACACTTGCCCACAATTTTCAAATGACTTTACCAGTCCTTCTTCACTGTCATAGACTACAAAGTAATTACATCTACCAAACCTAACATCCAGCATACTGTCTATATCCTTTCCTATAGACGAAACTGCTATTTTCACGCAATTCACCTCCTATTAAATTTTTACTTGTTTTTTTCATCAACTGAAAGCATTATCTTTTCGGTAATATTACCTATCGTCTCTTCTAATGCTGCATTTTGTGTTCCTACATCCTTCTTGGATATATTGGCTACATCACTGCACATAGGCAATTCTCCAAGAAGTTCTAAGTCTAGATTACTTAGAAACTCTTCTGTGTTTTCACTATCAAATATTTTGATCTTTTTGTCGCAATCAGGGCATATAATATAACTCATATTTTCGACTACACCGATAACCTTAATATCCATTTTTTTAACCATATTCACTGCTTTTGCCACTATCATAGACACTAAATCCTGAGGTACTGATACCATTACTATTCCATTAATGGGAATAGACTGCATCACCGTCAGTGCAACGTCTCCTGTGCCTGGGGGCATATCGATTACCAGATAGTCAAGATCCCCCCAGAAGACATCTGTCCAAAATTGTTTCACCGTCCCCGCAATTATAGGTCCTCGCCATATAACAGGCTGTTGTTCGTCATCCATCAGCAAATTTAGTGACATTACTTTTATTCCATTTTTACTTGTCACTGGTAAAACTCCCAGTTCATTAGACTGAACTTTCTTATCCTTTACTTTCAAAAGCCTTGGAATACTGGGTCCCGTAATATCTGAATCTAATATACCTACTTTAAACCCTTTTTTATTTAATTCTTCTGCAATGAGTACAGATATCGTTGATTTGCCAACACCGCCTTTTCCGCTCATTACACCTATTATTTTCTTTACGAAGTTATAAGGATTGTTTTCCACCATACAACCCTCTTTTGATTCACAATCCCCTTTTATAGGACAATTTTCACAGTTTGACATCCTAAACTCTCCTCTATATAGTAATGGGCATTTGCCAATTACATTCTACATCCATATTATGTTATTGTCAAATGCCATTTATACATAAAAATAAAAAAATACCTTACAGCAAATGAAGTATCTGTTTACATTTACTGTAAGGTTATATGTGCAATATGACATTAGCCAACTAAAGAATCCACTTTCTCTTTATATTTCTCAGGCACAAATAAAATAAAAAACCAGCAAACACTAACATGATAGAGATATTAAATATGATATCAAAGGAGGAGTTACCTGTTATCATACCATTAAGTATATCCGTTCCATAGGTTAGAGGTAAACAAAAGGATATTGGTTTTAATATAACTGGCAGCTTTTCAATGGGGATAAACAGACCACATAAAAATAACATTGGAAACCTAAAAAAGTTAGAAAATGTTTGAGCTTCAAATACCTCCTTTGCAGATACAGCTATTAACAAGCCCAATAAAGCAGAAGTAATAGCTATCAGAATAACTGCAACAACTGCTATTCCCCAGTTAATCCCACTTAAATCTATGAAGAATGCTGCAAAGACAACCGGTACAAATGCATTGAAAATTCCAAATAAAACTGCCCCTAAAATTTTAGCAAATACTAATGTGCTTATACTTATTGGCGCAAGCAGCAATCTATCAAATGAGCGACCCTTTCTTTCAAAGGTGATTGTGACAGCCAGCATTGAAGTAGTGCCAAATAATACGCTCATAGCCATTAAACCTGGAAGCAGCTCTGCAATGCCAATACTTCCTTGTGAACGAATAAGTTGCATTAGTGTCCAAGAAAGCGGAAAAATAATACCCCAACTGATGTTAGGTGGCTTTAAATAGTAGTTTTGAACATCTTTTCTTAGGATGTTCCAGAATGCTATTATGGCTTTCATCCTATTTTCCCCACCTTTTCTTTTTCCTTTTTTAGCTTAGATGCCTCAATACCTGTTACTTTAACAAATACATCTTCAAGAGATGGTTTTATTTCTTTGGCTTCATAAACGGAAATCCCCTTGTTATCTAATAGTTGAAGTATTGGAGATAAGGCTATACGATCCCTAGAAATGATTAGGCAGGAATTCTCATCTGGGATCTCTACCCTGCAATCTACTAAATTATCTTCTAGTTCTCCCCTCATATCTTTTATGCTGCTACCTAGTTGTAATTTTATTTTATGTTCAGGTTCTACGCTTTCCATCAATTCAGGTACCGTACCAACCTTTACAATTTGGCCCTTTACAATAAAAGCGATTTTATCGCAGATACGTTCAGCTTCTTCGATATAATGGGTAGTAATAAGAATGGTTTTACCCTGGTTCTTTAAGTTTAAAATAAGTTCCCTTATTTGTCTCGCACTTTCCACATCTATACCTGTTGTCGGCTCATCCAAAAATAGTATTTTGGGATTATGAATTATCCCAGCGGCAATTGTGAGCTTTCGCCTCATCCCCTTGGAATACGTCTTAAAAGGGCGTTTTGCTGCATCTGTTAAATTGAATTGATCCAACAATTCCATTGCCTTCTTTTCACGTTCTTTTTTACGCATGCCATATAACGATGCGCAAAAGCAGAGATTACCGAAGCCATCCATTTCATCATATAGGTTATTTTCATCAGGGATAACTCCTATAAAGCTCTGGACCTTTTTAATATCTTTTATTCCATCTATTCCATCAATTACTATCTGTCCACTGGTAGGCCTGGATAGCCCTATCATCATATTGATGGTCGAAGTCTTTCCTGCCCCATTTGGACCCAATAATCCAAACACTTCACCCTGATCAATGGTAAAAGAGATATCCTTAACCGCTTGAACGTCTTCGTAGTCTTTTTTTAGATTTGAAACATTTATAATTCCCATGATTGTTTATGCATCCCTCCGCTCTATCCCCATTACTTAATCTTTTATATCAATCACTTTTGCCATATATCAAAAAAATTCATCTAGCAGTTTGTAATACTCAATTTTTGAGTAATCTATGTTTTCAATCCCGTATTCTTTAAAAAGAAGTTTAATCCACTCTGCATCAAAGTTGTATGCCAAACTCCTAGCTGCCAAGGCAAGGTCCTGGTATCTGTCGGCAATTCCTCCCCTGCCCCAGTCAATAAACCCGCTTATATCTCCGTTATTTATTATAATATTTGGCAAACAATAATCTCCATGAGTGAAAACAAGATCCTCATTGGCAGGCTTTGTAGCTAATAACTCTTGAAACAAATCAACTGCTTTCCTTCCATGGCGGATGTCGTCAAAATCATCTTCAGTTTCCGTGGCATTATTTTAAGATACCTGTTTTGTACTTGCTCATCTGATAGCATATACATATATGCACCTGACTGGCCAATTGTATTCTGCTTCCATATGCTCTTTCCTATCTCAATTCTCAGCTCATCAGGGAGTGCTTCAAAGTCCCATTTTTTCATATCCATTTGCTTGCTACTTACTCCTTCTTCTTTAACTCAATAGCTCATTTAACTCATCAATAGTATTATCATAAAGCACAGTAATAGAGCCCAGTACGGGTACTTGGTCCGTGAAAAAGTGTGAGTCATATAATTCTCTGGCTAAGATTTTACGGCAATAACGCCAGAAATTTAGCATCATATTCTCTGGAGGAACTCCTTGTCGGCCTGCTGTAGTGTCTCTTAAGCACTCAAGAATAAGATTTAAATTGTCTGAATAAAATTGGGTAGACATATCCGATATTTTCTTAATTACAGGAGCGTATAACTGAAAAACCTGGTTATTTATCAAAGCGGTATTAGGTTTCCCCTCTTTAAAGAGATTAATTTCCTCAGCAGTATTCTTTAGATTTTCACTGTTGAACGTCCCACCAGCAGCTCCTGGGCCAATAAAAACTGCTGTGTACCTTTCTCCTCTAAAAATAGATTTGTTTTGTAAATCCTGCCCTAAGGAGTTATATGCATCGCAAATTTCATCAAAGTCTACCTTGCTTTGAGCGTATTTCCCTGTATAGTTCTTCCAATCAACTACAATGTTTTTTCCCCTTAGAAATTTTGAAGTTCCCTGACCTACACCAATTATTCCTCCAAGAAAATTCCTGATTTCTGGGGAAGCATTCATAAGTTCAGCTCCCACATTCATGAGTTCTTTTGCTAGATCCCTACCTAGAGCAGACGCTACAGCAGTTATTCTCTTAATATCCTCTTCTAAAAACACGGCTGTATTTAGTTTTACTAGGCTATTCTCCTCTACTAAGACATGCATTTCTGTTAGTTCATGTAACATTTCTTCATCAATATCACTCTTATTAGCAGGAGAATTAGCAATTTCAGCAATAACATCGAGGTAATCTTGATTAAGTGTATTGATTATTCTACTGTAGCTCTCTCCCGAGTAACTAGCAATAACAGGCTTTAATTTCATCCTTACTCAATCCTTCCATATAGATGTTAACTACTCATCCTTTAATCCTTCATATAACCTTCCTAGCAGAGCACCTGTCTTATCAGAAGAATATTCCCAAAACATTGCACCGCCAAGCTGGATTTTCTTTATATAGTCCACCTTATATCCCATAGATTCCTCATCATCATAGGTGATAAATACATCTCCGTTATATAGGTAAGGGGCTTTTGCATCCTCGTCCCAGTATCTTGTAAAGCCGTTTTTGTTGACCAGATTTTTGGATATATTGGCATAGGAGGTGTTAAGGTTTTCTACCCCAGGGGTTCCGGGTTGACCAAGGCCGTTGTTTTGGCTGCCCACTCCCGACCAAGCGCGCCCGTAGAAAGCTACTCCTAGGACTAGCTTCGATGCAGGTATACCCTGAGCCATAAAGAGATTCACCGCTTTTTCGCTACTATTTCCAGGACAAATCCTGGATTCATACAAGTTGGTATGATGCCCTGTCCTCTTGTCTACTCCTGTAGCAAAATCATAGGTCATAATGTTGATATAATCCAAATAATGCTGCACTCGGTCCATTTCGGTGCCATCTATAAAGTACTGGCCTGCGCCTACAGCTATGGTAAGAAGGTAGTGTTTGTTGTCCAGCTTACCCTCCTCATCCAACCTTTCGCGGGTCTTTTTCAATAAAAGGGTAAAGTTTTGTTTGTCCTCAGGTCTAGATACTATACCAGCTGCTGATGAACAAGGATATTCCCAGTCTATATCCACACCATCAAAGGCATATTCCTTCATGAATTCAACTGCAGTATCAGCAAACAAAGCTCTGGATTCATCGGTTAAAGCAGCATCGGAAAAGCCGTCTGCCCCCCATCCCCCAATGGAAATTAAGGTCTTTATGTGAGGATACTGAGCTTTTATCTCCTTTAGCAGATGGATCTTCTCTAGCCTTTGGTTTAATACCTTTGGCACCACTCTTCCTTCATCTATGGTAGCAAATGCATAGTTTATATGGGTTAGCTTTTTCCCATCTATATCCTCTACATCCCAATCAGCCCAATCAGCCAGATAAGCTATGATCTTATATTTGCTCATGAAACCGAACTCCTTTCGCGAAAGGTTTATTATAACATACATTATACCATAGTCTCTCTGTTTAGAGTGATAAACAGAATAGTTGTTAAGCATCATTTTATCTGATAAAATAGTTGACAAACATAGAAAGGGCTGTGATTTGGATGGGATATTATTTTACTTATAAATCCCCTATCGGAGAGCTAATAATTGGCGAGAAAAATAGCAAGATTACCCATGTTTTGTTTGAAGGAGATACAGCTCCTAAAGGATATGAACTAAAGGAAACACCTGTCCTAGCAGAAGCCAATAGGCAACTTGAGGAGTATTTTGCTGGTCAACGCAAAGAATTTGACCTTGACCTAAGCCCCTCAGGTACAGAGTTTATGAGAATGGTGTGGGCAAGTCTACAGAAAATCCCCTATGGTGAAACCCGAAGCTACAAAGCTATAGCCCAAGCCATAGGAAAAAATAAAGCATACAGGGCTGTAGGATTGGCTAATAATAGAAATCCCATAGCCATAATCATACCCTGCCATAGGGTTATCGGTGCCAACGGCAGCCTTGTAGGTTATGGAGGAGGCCTGAACATCAAAACCTTCCTTTTGGAATTAGAGAAATCAAACAAGAGCCATGCATAGCATGGCTTTTTAATATGGCATTTAATATAGTATTTCGGATATTCTATCCATAGGATATATCTGTTCCAGTAGGCTTAGATGTCTGCTAAATAAACCCACTTCATATAGACTATGGGCATCGCTTCCAAGTGAAATGGGAACGTTATTTTCTATACATATGGCAAAAAACTCAGCATCATTGTCGTTTGTATGATAATTTAATTCCACCGCTACTTTGTAATAAGCCAATAGCTCTGCAAGAGGCTTATACAGATCCTTGGGAATTTCAAGCTTATTCCTAATAAAATACCTGAAGGGATGAGCTAAAATATGGACACCTTTGCTAAGCAAACACTCATTTGCCCACATAAATCCCTCTTTAGGTTTGATTTCGAATCTTTTGGGAAGATAATGAACAGCTCCTATCAATATATCCCAGCCATGTAGATCTTCCTCTAGCAATGTTAGATTTCCATTGCAATCAACTTCAACTTCCAAGCCGACAAGGACCTTATCGGATCGATACTTATCCATCTCCTGCCTATATTTATCCATCCTGTTCAAGGGCGTATTTTTGTTCTTCTGAATAATATCTGGCTCATTAACAAAGCGACCTGACCAATAATCTTCTCCTGATACATAGAGTTGTCCAGCATGATCGGTAAACCCTATTTTCCTAATACCAAACTCTTCCATTCTGTTTATGGTCTGCTCAATGTCCATATTTTTAGAACAGTAAGCATAGCCAGTATGTATATGTAGATCCGAAAGACCATATTCATCCAATACCAGCTTATATTCTTTAACATCATACTCTTTCCCATTCAAAGATAATATTGTGTACCTGTAAGGCCTTTCACACAGGGCAGGACATGTCAGGTAGCCTACATCATCTCGCAGTCTTGTCGAAATACCCCAATGTACATGACCACTTATGGAAAGGAGTACCCCCTTGTCTTTATAGAACTTGATTATATCATCAGCATTTTTTAGGTTATAGGGATATGTACTATCTATATGGGGATATATAGGATTATGCTGTAGGACAATGACAGGCATGTTAGCATCAACCTGGGATAATACCCTCTCCATTTTGGACATACATCTATCAGCTTCATCCCACTCATTATATTCATCAACGAAGCTTATAATCTGATATCCATCTATATCATGGAGTCCTTCATGATCATTGAATATATCCAATACAACCTGAGGGTTTGGATCATGATTACCAGGAGCTACTATGACAGGTTTCCCTGTGGCTTTTAGTACAGTATAAAGAGCTTCCATATCTTCTTTAGCTCCCGTGGCATTGCCGTTATCTACAAGATCCCCCAACAAAAGAATAAGGTCAATGTCACCAATATCTACAGAATTTAGAACCCTCTCAACAAGCTCTAATCCTAGATTGGCTTTTCTGTCCTCTATAGCACAAACATGATCTGCCCTGCCGATATAATGTATATCTGTAAGGATTAATATGTTTAGCTGTTTCATTTTACCTCCAAACCAAACTTGTATATAAGAAAATTTAGGATTGACTATAGGATTGACTATAGTATAACACTTCTTTATCCCAAAATCATGTGATTGATTGGCAAATAAATAGAATATGTTTAGCATTTTCCATGAGGGAAATACTCTAAAGTATGAGTTGGTACACATAACAATGGGTAAGGTGGTTAGAATGACAATCTATAAGCTTATTAAAGACCTTTTCACTTATAAAGAGCCTACTAATGCCGAGCAATTTGAGCTACTGGAAGATGAAACAGAAAGAACGGACCTGGCATCCCAAAGCGCGCAAGACATAAGTAGTCAAACTAGCCAAGGTATGGTTTCGGATGACTTTAGATTTAGAACTCCAAGGGGTAAAAAATATCCTCTTCATGTGGACCAATGGAACCAAGAAAGAAAACAAGAGACCAATATTCAAAGTGAGTCAACTTCATTACCCAAAAATCGTATTAGTAAAGATTTGCATGAAAATCGGCGAAGGATACAGCAGGAGTTTAACATGCCCAAAAACACTGATATCATCATAAGGGATATTAAAATAGGCAATAGCACCAGTGCTTTTATCGTATATGTGGAAGGAATGGCAGACCGAACAACCATCAACGATAACATCCTACGTCCCTTAATGACAGCTGATCGTTATGATAAATCCGGAGATGAGTCTTCTATAGACTATATTGTGGAGAGCATGTTGTCGGTAGACAATGTAGATAAGTATACCACCTATGATCAAATCATTCTCCAAATTCTAAGCGGGCTCACAGCCCTGTTCATTGAAGATTGTGATATTTGCCTCATCATTGAAAGCAGGGGCTACGAAAAGAGAAATGTGGAACAGCCTATCACCGAATCGGTGATAAGTGGTCCCCATGAAGGCTTTACAGAAAACCTGAGAACCAACTTAACACTAGTGAGAAGAATTATAAGAAATAAAAACCTAATAACCGAGATGTTAACCATTGGCAAAACCGATAATTCTAGATGTGGAATAATGTACATAGATGGAATCGTGAACCATAAAATTGTTGACGAAGTAAAACGTAGAATACAAAGCATTGACATAGATTTTGTAATGGGAAGCGGTATGCTGGATCAGCTTATCGAAGATCACCCTTTTGCTGTGTTTCCCCAGATTCTAACTACAGAACGACCGGACAGAACCGCTTCCTTTCTCATGGAAGGGAAAGTAATTATTATCTGTGATGGAACTCCCTATGCCAGTGTGGTCCCTGTTACCTTTTTTCATATGTTCCATTCCTCGGAAGATACCTTTATGCGATGGCAGTTTGGTACCTTTTTAAGGTTTATTAGGCTCCTGGCCTTTGCACTGGCAATGTTTCTACCCGCCTTCTACATTGCACTTACATTGTATCACCCTGAAATGGTGCCTACTGAGCTTCTTCTAGCTATTGAGAGCTCCAGGGAAAAGGTTCCTTTTCCAGTTATAGTAGAAATCCTCCTGATGGAGGTATCCTTCGAGCTTCTTAGAGAATCAGGGGTGCGTGTCCCCAATGTAATAGGTCAAACCATTGGTATAATCGGTGCCCTTATCTTAGGCCAGTCTGCAGTAGCTGCTAATTTGGTAAGCCCCATCCTTGTCATCATCGTATCCATAACTGGACTTGGAAACTCTGCTATGCCTAACTATAATATGGCTGTAGCAATTCGAATACTTAAGTTCCTATTTATATTTCTTGCGTCTATTGCAGGCTTCTATGGTCTCTCAGTAGGAATATTTATAGTAGGTGGATTGGCCTGCAGTATGAAATCCTTTGGCATACCCTACTTTACTCCCATATCACCTAAAACCAAGATTAATCCAGACGTTGTTATCAGGCAGCCCATATGGAGACAAACTATGAGGCCAGATACCACAAATACCCTTAACAAAAGAAGAGCGGGTAAAACTGTACGAGGCTGGATAAAGGATAAGGGAGGTAACAAGAAATGATAAAAGAAGGAAAATTCGGTGTCCAGGAGGCAATGTGGCTCTGTGCTATTACAATCTCCTCGAAGGTATTCTATACCAGCCCTGGGCTAGTTGCCAGTATAGTAGGAAATGCCAGTTGGTATATGACGTTGATATCCATGACCACTGCAATCATTGGATTTACTTTTATATATCTACTATTAAAACGGTTCCCCAACAAAGATATCATAGCCATATTTAATGATACAATGGGAGGGATCTTAGGGTTTGTCTTTTCGGGTATCCTAGGACTATACCTACTGTTCGTAGCTGTCAGTACGATTAGCGAATTCAATGAAGTGGTAAAGGCCTATGTATTCCCCCTAACCCCTTCTTACGTAATCATTGGTCTATTTTCTGTAGGGGTGTTGGTGCTATGCCTTCTAGGTCTAGAGAGTCTGGCCAGGTTTGCCAAACTATCGGTATATGCCATGCTCTTTGGCTTTGCCCTAATCCTATTATTAGGAATTCAAAACTACGATATTAACAGGTTATTCCCTATCTTTGGATACGGAATAGACAAAGTATTTATAAATGGAATAGCTCGAAGCTCCGCCTATGGTGAAGTAATAATTTTGGCAGTTTTCGCAAAATCCTTGCAAGGTGCACAATATATAAAGAAAGCTGGCTATGCCAGCCTTATAATATCTGGAATATCCATATCCTTATCGCTCCTTGCTTTCACCTTATCCTTCCCATATTACACCGCCATGGAGATTGTTGCTCCAATGTATCAGATGGCAACCCTTATCGACTACGGGAGGTTTGTCCAAAGAGTGGAACCTATATTTCTCTTTATTTGGTTCCTTAGTTCTTTTATTGCTGTTACAGGGGTTTTCTATTGCTTTGTAAGCATATATTGTAAAATGTTTAGAATCCAAGATATGAGGCCGATTATAATAGGCTCTAGCATAATCCTGTTTTCAGGCTCAGTGATTCAATCCAATATCGGTGTTTCAGCTGCCCTAACCATTCAAAACATAAGGCAATATGGTTGGATTCCTCCTTTTATCCTCCCCCTTATCTCCCTTGTTGTAGGACTGATCCGAAAGAGAGGTGTCAAATCCAATGGATAGGCTGTTTTCGCTTATTGTATTATGCATTATAATCATAGCTATATTTAGTGGTTGCTATGATATGAGAGAAATAGATGATGTTTCACATGTTCTCGTCATGGGAATAGACAGAGGAGTTTCGGATAAATGGCGTCTTACATTGCAATTCGCTACCTTGACTGATGGCCAGGGCGGTAATCAGCAGAAAGCAGAAGGCGGTAAAGGTGGTGGAAACGGAACCCAACAAGAAGACTATACACATGTTACGGTGGATGCTCCTTCCTTTTTTACCGGAATGGATATGCTAAATGCTTCAATCCCTAGGAGATTGGTCTTTACCCATGCATCTCTCATAGTAATATCAGAGGAATTAGCAAGAGACGGCCTAATAGGAGACTACATCGCCCCTATAATGCGATTTAGAGAAATACGGGGGGCCGCGCATATGATTGTCGCGAAGGGAAGTGCTTTGGATTTTATCAAAGCAAACCAACCCTTTATTGGGACAACCCTGTCCAAAGCTTTACAGACAGCAGCTACAGAATCCTCTAACACCGGCTATTTCATACATGCCACCTTGAGGGATTTTTATAATGAGCTTAAATCTAGCTATGGTCAGCCGGTATTAACAATTGCAGCAGTAAACGAATTCCAACACTTCAATGTAAAAGGACCTAAGTGGGACAGTGAATTCAAGACCGGCAGCGAATATTTGGCAGGACAGCTTCCTAGACAAGGGGAAAATAAGATCGAATACTGGGGAACAGCTCTATTTAATGAAAGCAAGATGGTTGATGAGCTAAACGGGCTACAAACACGAGCACTAGCCATTATAAGAGGGGAGTTTGAAAGAGGGTTCTTTACCCTTCAAGACCCTAAAGAGCCTAGCCTTGTCGTTCCTTTGGATATTCGTCAAGACCGTAAGCCTAAGGTAAAGGTTAACCTTAATGGTGATACGCCCACTATTGACCTAACCATATATCTTAAAGGAGAGATACTTGCTATACAGAGTAGACTTCATTATGAGCAAGATCCTCTGCTTTCCCTTTTGGAAGAGAACTTTAGGAATAGAATAAAGGATCAAGTGGATCAACTGATAAATAGATGTAAGAAACAAAATATCGATGTTTTCAAATTTGGAGATGTAGCTGCCAGAAAGTTTTGGACAATCCAAGAGTGGGAAGAATATAATTGGAATGAGAAATTTAAAGATGTAAAGGTAAATACAAAAGTAGAATTTGTTATAAAAAGGACTGGAACACTAATGAAAAGCTCACCTATACCTGGCACTGAAGAGGAGGATTAGATGAAATATTTTATACTAGCACCTGTCCTATATATCTTCATCTATTTATTGAGTTTTGCTAAGTATAACTGGGATAGAAGAAACAAAATGGCAGCAATAGGCTCAATTATTATAGCCATTGCCGCCATTGTCATGCCATTGTTTACTTTCTAATTGGTAAAAGACTTTACTCAACCATGGGCACAAATCTATCTTGAGTTTTTACAATCAGCTTAAGTGTTTGGGTTTGATTTCTTTCCCCTACCGGTATCACCATTCGTCCATCCTTTTTTAGCTGATCTATCAATTTCGGAGGAATTTGGGGAGGGGAAGCTGTTACTATGATTCTGTCAAAGGGAGCATACTCCTCCCACCCATCATAGCCGCTACCCAACTTGTATTCTACATTTTTGATTCCTAAAGCTTGTAAAGTTTGCTTTGATCTTTTATGAAGTTCTTCAATTATTTCTATAGTGTATACTTTCTCGGCCAGCCTTGCTAGTAGGGCGGTTTGATACCCTGAACCTGTCCCTATTTCCAATACCTTCTCTTTACCCGTCAGTTCAAGAAGCTGGGTCATATAAGCGACTAGTGATGGCTGAGATATGGTCTGGTCACATCCTATAGGCAATGCACTGTCAAGATAAGCACTAGTCTTTAGCCTATCGGGAACAAAAGCCTCTCTGGGTATTGACTGCATTTCTTCTATTATTCTTTTGTCCTTTATCCCGTAGAAAATGTCCTTGCAAAACCTAATGACCATCACCACCTTCTCAGATTTCAATCCCTATGCTTAATCCTTATACAATATACCTTTCTTTAACTCATCAGCCTTATCTTGTCCTAGAAGATATTCTACTATACCTATGGCAAAGTCTACAGCCAAGGCAGGTCCTCTTGCAGTAATGATATTTCCATCTCTAACTACGCCTTGTTGCTGATAAATGCCACCGGACAGCTGGTCTTCAAATCCTGGATATGAAGTAATCTTCTTTCCCTCTATCACGCCAGCTCTTTCTAAAACTATAGGTCCAGCACATATTGCAGCTGCCAGTTTATTAGCTCTGTCCATATCCTTTACGATTTCTATTACTCTAGGATTATCTCTAAGATTTGTAGCACCTGGCAGCCCACCCGGAATGACAACTCCGTCATAGAAATCTATGCTGTCAATTTGGTCTATGGTCTTGTCGGCTATTACAGGGATATCATGAGAACCCTTTACCTCTCTGTTTTGAGTAATGGATACTGTATCCACTGTTATATCCATCCTCCTTAAGTAATCCACTGTCGTTAGAGCTTCCACTTCCTCAAAACCATCAGCTAAGAATACTATAATCCTCATATGTAAAACCTCCTTCAATAATATTCCGCTACCCTTTGTTAATATTCTCTTGGTCTCTCCTGTATTCCAATATATCCCCGGATTTACAATCCAATGCTTTGTATATACCATCAAGGCTTAAAGACCTGATAGCCTTAGCTTCCCATTATTAAGTATGGACATATTGACACCTTTTTGATACTGACTTTGCCATCATATACGTTTATATTTGCCTTCAAACTTCCCAGCAATAAACTCCTTGAAAGCATTAAGGTCATCCACATCTTTTTTCCTTATCAAAGAAGCCTGATTCACCGTTAAATAGAACATAAAATAATCTTTGCTTTCCAACAAGGCATAAAATTGATTATACTTTAACTCGCCTGTCGACTTAAGTGCCTTATTCTCCATGACACTCCTGTCGTCATAGAACTTTAAAGTATTTATGCTATCAAAAGTACCTGTCTTATCTGTCTTTATCCGTTGCGCATTTCGCATTTCCACTTTAAATAGGACAACAACAATCGCAAGTATAAACAATAGAATCCAACTTATAATGAGTTTTATGAAATTTAGATTACCGCCATCTAAGCTAACTATTAAGCTTCCAACTAAGGAGATTAAGCCTATCAAAGGAATTATAAGTTTATTTCTTCTAAAGGTGGCAATGTATAAAAACTTCCTATAATCTTCCTTTGACATGGTTGTATTAATGATGATTTTAGGTTGTTCCATTTTTAACCCCCCCCCATACTAAATCACATCTTTTTATTGCGTCCTATCCTGCTGTTCTGTAAAAATATGTATAGATTCAAAGTTACTTCTATTATGCCATTCATTAGCCTTTTTAAGGATTTCATTAATAAAACCAGCTTTGCACTCTGAGTATTCTAATAGAGTGTTTACACCTTTAGAAATTATTGTCTTTTTCAACTCTGAATATCTCTTTGCTTCATCTTTATTATTGCACAGAAAATCACGTAGAAGAATATTATTTTTCCAAATCAAATTCCCGTACTGGGTAATATGTACATTATATGCCTTAGGAAATCTCTTGCGTAAGTAAATCCTTCCACTAACTCCTGCTCCACCAAGATTTTCGTAGCCTAGTTCTATGATCTTTCGCATCTTAGATTACTTGAGGGGCAAGGATTTTACACCTATCATAATGTCAACTATGGGCTTTGCCCAAATCCTAGGTATAGATGTGCTTCCAATATGTTCAATACCTAAAACCGTATCACCAAGAGCATTGCATAGCTGTTCTTTTTCATATATACTGTCTAGCCCATTCAGGGTTATATTCCTCAATGTGGATTTTCTCATTAATCTCCATTAGTATACCACCTTCATATGTGCTCCCACTCATAGCTTTCTTTTCTCTCCGATAATAATAGAGAATTCTACACTCACAGCATCAATATTCATATCCACAACTCTTTTAATTTTATCATGGGTGATGCCCCAGGATAAGGGGGTCATTCCTATAAGATGTATTAACTGTTCCTTATCTACCTTGTGGTCATATTTTAACTGGATTATATCTAAAATCTTAAATTTATTGCTATAATGCTCTATGATCTCTTGATTGGAATAGTCCACCTTATCGGTTCCTTCATAGAATATATTTCTCAATTCCTTTAGATAACTGCTTCCGGGAACAACTTTAATGAGTATACCATCATCCTTTAATACTCTATGGAACTCATGATAGTTTGCAGGTGAGAGAATATTTAGTATAGCGTCAAATCCTCCACTTAAAAAAGGGAGGTTGGCAAGATCCGCCACGCACCACAATATATCATAATAATTCTTTGAAGCCAGCAATATTCCTTCTTTTGATATATCTACTCCGAATCCTTTAATATCCTTGTTGGCTTTATCAGCCAGGTTGCCTGTTATATGTCCTATATGGGAACCGTCACCGCATCCTGCATCCAGTATACTGACTTTGTTTAAATCCCTTTCTCCTATTCTCTTTGCTATTGAATCACTTATTGATTCTAATAGCGGATCGAAGAAACCACTTGCATACACTAAATTTCTGGAATGAAACATGTCATCGTCATAATCGGTTTTAACTGGCTTTAATAGAAAGTTTACATATCCTTTTCTGGCAATATTGAAGCTATGGCCTTGAGTGCAAACTATGTCTTTAAGTTCATATACATTCATTCCACTTTTGCATATTGGACATATAAAAAATTGATGATTTTCAGCAAACTTTGCCTTTCTATAGGTGCTATCTTTTATCATATGCTTCTCCCAGTTTTTCTACTTTTTCTTGTCAGCATTTTATGATTCTTTATACCTCTCTGCACCTATTATTATACCACAAATGCAAGGGGCTAATGGCCTTGATGATTACCGATTCAAAATAGCGTTATTGAGATTTAAATCTGTTTATTGTTTTGCTGCTATGCCTATGGTATGCTGTGATATACTAGTGGTAAATCCTGTTTAGTATAAATAATCACCAATGAAACCATGGCTTGGAGGTAGAATGGTCAAAATGGACATATTTAAGTACGGTCAAGAAGAAATAGATTACCTAAAGAATAGGGACAAAATACTGGGCAAAGCTATGGATGAAATAGGGATAATACAGCGTGAAGTTATACCCGATCTATTTATCGCTATAATAAGAAATATTGTGGGGCAACAGATCTCAATTAAAGCTGCAACCACTGTCTGGAATAGGATACAGCAGCATTTCACTGAGATTACTCCAGAGACTATCATGAAAGCTACTGTAGAAGAGATCCAGCAATGCGGTATGTCAGCTCGAAAAGCTAGTTATATCAAGGGTGTAGCTCAAGCAATAGTACAAGGTGATCTGAACCTCTCTGAGCTTCACGACCTTTCTGATAGCGAAGTTATAAAACGTCTCTCCTCTTTAAAGGGTATTGGGGTCTGGGCAGCAGAAATGCTGCTCATCTTCTCAATGCAGAGACCTGATGTGGTTAGCTGGGGAGACCTTGGCATCAGACGAGGCATGATGACTCTATATAGTTTGGAAGAATTGACCAAGGAGCAATTTGAAGAGTGCAGAAAACGCTACTCGCCTTATGGGTCAGTGGCATCTCTATATCTCTGGGCTATCGCGAGAGAGTAGCAATGCTCCACCGGATAGCCTGCCTTTAATTTAAGAATATCCATAGTGATAATATGCCCACAGAGCCTCCTACAAACGCCACATTGAAAAGAGTTCGCTCAGGTATTCTCCATAGGCCTTTCCGGGATTTTGATTTATCCATGCCCATCATGATAAAAGCTACTGCATTAACGACTAAAATATAAAGCCATAGAGTCTGTTTCCATTGCATGATTATTTTCTCCTTATATGTACGTCTTAAAAATGCGAAACCTTTGCATAATCGTTTTTTATTGAACACATCTACACTATTCTCCAAAATACTCTTTCAGTTTTCTATCACAATGCTGCTTTATCCACTCTATTTCTTCCCCTTTAAGCCTTTTTAGAATATGCCTGCTAACTTCTATATACTCCACATCCCTTGATTTTCTCATAAAGTTCATATCCTCAAAGCGTTTGAAAGGGTTAGATAATATATTCCTCTCTACTTCTTTCCTGGTATAATCTCTCAAATACAGACATTGCCTTTTCTCTACTACAAGGCCTTTCTCCCTTCTGGTTTCATAATAATCAATAAAATAATCCACCAGATCTTCCAATTTAACTCTACCCTTATCATCGATGTGCTCGAATATTCCCTTTAGCAGAACAGGCTTATAGGAGTAGCTCATATCCATCCTATCTACCATATCCATAAACTTATCCTTCATATTTGCAGGTGTTATCAGCTCCCAGCCAAATTCCTTCGCATAGTCATGAACTTTTTCCTCTTTAAAATACTTAAAAGTTCTGTTTTGTCCCATTGGTATTTCCAAATCCGGGATGATCTTTGACTCCCTTATATATCTGTCTATGGTCTCTGACTGTACATCCACCATGCGAACGAATTCCATTTGAGAAATCATCCCTTTGACCTCTTCCTGCCAGTTAAAAAGCTCAACCAATTCATAGTCTCTTATATCCACCGGAAAATCTAAATATACAGATGGTTTTTCCCCTCTGGCAATTAAATCTTTGTCCAATTTTTTCTTACTGTCGGGAGCTAATACATATTCTCCGGGCCTATACTCTCTAATATTAAACATTCTATGCAAGGAATAAGGTGCATTAAAAAG
>JAWLDD010000005.1:0-23112 GCA_041686815.1 Candidatus Atribacteria bacterium
CTCTTTTTATGAGTTCTTTGGCTATATTCAAATACAGTCGGGATTTTATGGTGGTGTTAACCTCGTGAATAATCTGGTATAGTGTCAATCTTAAGCGTTTTGCCAAGATCTCAGCTCCCTTAAGGGCAGCTTCACCGTTCCAACCTGAAAAATCCCCTGTAATATGCATTATATCTGTAGGGGTCAGGGCACTTCTCATTATTATCCCAAGCTGCTCCAACCTATCAGTCTTTAAGGTGTAGATGGATTCCCCTATCTTTTCGGCAAGCCTCTCAATAGCTAGTGGGCCCTCTTTAAGAGCTTCTACTATCCTTCTTTCTTGAAGGGTAAAGTCCCCACCTTTGGGGATATTTCGTACACCATAGAAAAATTGACATAGGGACCTTGTATGGATCCTATTTTCCTCATGCAACTTAGTAATTTCCTCTAAGACCTCTGGCCATCTATCTGCCAGCCAGGACAGGGGAGCTGCCCTGCGAGGGCCTATTGTCAGTTCATCCCTTGAACCAAAGCTTATAAGGCTGTCGCCCCCTAGCCCAATGGTCCGAATATCCACGGATTTGACAGCTGTATTCCAGTTACCTACCTTGGCACCCTCATAGGCCAGGAGAGGTCTGCCATCCTTCACAACAGCCAAATCACTGGTTGTTCCTCCCATATCCACCACAACACAGTTTTGCTGTTGGCTGATGTTTACCCCACCTATTACACTGGCAGCAGGTCCTGATAACAGAGTCTCTACAGGCCTATCCCTTACATATTCCTCAGACATTATGCTGCCATCGCCGCAAACGATGACCAATGGAGCGTCTACGCCTCTCTCCTCAAGCCCTACCTTAACAGCGTCAATAAACTCGTTGATCAAAGGTATCAACTTGGCATTTAACAGAGCTGTGGCAGCCCGTTTTAAAAAATTCAACTGGCCTGCTAGCTCATGACCGCACACCACCGGCAGACCAGTGCGCTGACTTATCAGCTCCTTGGCCTTTTTCTCAAACTCCGGATTTCGTATGCCCCACATCTGCACCAAGGCAAAGGAATCGGTATGATTAGCTGCCTTTTCGGCTTCATAAATAAGTGTATCCCAATCAGGCTGCCTTACCACTTCACCTCGGGAATCGAGAAGTCCATCCACAAATATAATATGGTCTATTGAAGGTAGACCATATTGGCTTCCATTCTTTTTTACGATATTCTCATCACAGCCCATAAGTATCAGCTTTGCCCTGCTTCCCTTATCCTCTACACAGGCGTTGGTGGCTAAAGTAGTGGATAGGGATACCAGTCCAACTTGTTTTAGAAGATGGCCGGGCATCTGATCCAAGACATTTAAAATCCCAAGCTTTAAATCCTCTTTTACAGTAACCGACTTAGCACCTTTTATTACTTTACTGTTATCGAAATCGTAGATTACACCATCGGTATAGGTCCCTCCGGTGTCTATTCCCAATCCTAGTCTCATGCTGTCACCTCAAGGTTATTAATTACATCCATCTAATACTACACCTTATTAAATGAAGGGATAGTTGTCAATGCAATTATTTATTATTTTTTGTGATAATAACCTGTATATTAAAAAGAATTGTTATCAAAAGTCCGTGTGTGTTATATAAATTACATTAATATATCTATAAATGTATTCTAAGTTGAAATCGTATAAAAAAAGGATTAGAATCATAGTTGTGTATAAACTCAACCAATATGAAAAGTACTAGGAGGTAATGGTCTTGAAGTTTGAACTAATGCATCCAGCTGATCAGCTGGTTATGATGATGGATAGAATATATACATACGGAATGACCACCACTTCAGGCGGAAATCTATCCATTCTGGACGATAACGGAGATATATGGATTACTCCCAGCGGTATTGATAAAGGGTCATTGACGACTCAGGACATTATAAGGGTAAAAGCTGATGGCACAATAGAGGGTATACATAAGCCTTCAGTAGAATTGCCCTTTCATGAAAGAATATATCAAAATAGACCTGACATTAAGGCCATTATACATGCCCATCCCCCAGCTTTGGTAGCCTTTAGCATTGTCCGCAAGGTTCCCAACACTCGGCTTATACCAGAAGCCCATTTAATATGTGGCTCTATCAGCATGGCTCCCTATGCCGTTCCAGGAAGTCCCGAACTGGGTAAGAATATCGCCAACGAATTTAAAAAGGGTTATGACACCGTCATGCTAGAAAACCATGGAGTGGTGCTAGGCAGAAGCGATCTTTTCAAAGCTTTTATGGCCTTTGAGACCTTGGATTTTTGTGCAAGATTGGAAATCAACGCCAATAAAATAGGGACACCTATATCCCTTTCCGACAGGCATATATCCATCTCAAAAAACAAGCAAAATGTTGTTATGGATGAATTCATCCCTCAAATGTTTAGTAGTCCAGAACGTGCAGCTCGCAAGGAAATGTGTACTCTAATACATAGATCCTATGATCAGCAGCTATTCACCAGTACTCAGGGCACCTTTTCCCAAAGACTGGACGATGATTCCTTTATTATAACGCCCTATGGCATCGATAGAAAGTATCTCAATATAGAAGATATAGTGCGGATAGACCATGGTTGGAAGGAAGCAGGCAAAAACCCGAGTCGCTCGGTTTTGCTTCACAAGCATATCTATGCTAAGCATCCCTATGTCAACTCGGTTATTATAGCCCATCCGCCTCATATTATGGCCTTCGCCATAACCGACGGGGATTTTGAGACCAAGACAATCCCTGAAAGCTATATTATGCTGCGCAATATTCCTAAGCTCCCCTTTGGCTCTAGCTTTATGCAGCCAGAAATGGTAGCCGAGTCCTTCTCCGAAAAGACTCCTATAGTGCTGGTGGAAAACGACTGCATAATAGTGACGGGCAATTCCCTTCTAAATGCATTTGACCGTTTGGAAGTTGCCGAATATAGCGCTAAGGCTATAATTGATTCGGCTACTCTTGGTAATATAGTGGCCATTAGCGATGAACAGATAGCTGATATAGAAAAAGCTTTTAATCTCTGATTAATAACAAAAGCCGGGCAAATGATATGATACTTCCAGAGTAGATAGTCTAATTAATTAAAATTATATTATCTACTTGGAGGTATTTTTTATGAGAATAAAATCAAAGTATAATAAATTTGATGTACTACGCTTTATTCTAATACATGTATCAATATATATTTATTCTGTTTCAAAGCTTTTCCATGGGATTGATACAACTGCGCCATTATTAATTATATCTGAAATATGTGCCAATAGTGGAAAATGACTCATTTTAGCCAACCCCATTTTTTCATACTTGTACATAGCACTAGTGATACGTTTAGTTATCACTACAGATTCTAGAGTAATGCCTTCAAGCTCTTCCATAGCTTCCTTGAAACTTAAACCTCTCCCAAGCAAGGTGCCCAACTTGCGGGTGCGGCCACCAAATATAGTAACATATAGGTCACCTGCGCCATAAACAATGTTTTCCGGTCGTCCACCAACCATCTCTATGATACGTGTCATCTCGCGAATAGCTTGTCCAAAAAGTGCCGCTTGAGGATTGTACGCTTGTTGGCATCCTATACCATTCTCTCGTTCTGTTAGTCCTACTGCCAACGAAACCCCAAGGGCATAAAGATTTTTTAATGCCACAGCGCATTCCACGCCTATGACGTCAGTTGAAAGGCTTATGTGATAATAAGAGGTTCCTAACATGGTCTTTAGTTCTTTTAGAATAGCAAGGTCATCACCACAGAAAACAACAGCTGAATTATTTCGATCAGCTAATTCATAGCTGGTGCAAGGTCCACCGATAGCATTGAGTGACAATTTTCGCTCTGGAGGTAGTTTGCTTTTCATCACATGAGGAAATGCTAATAACCTACCATCGGAATCTTCTTGAAGCCCTTTTGTAACTGAAAGCACAGGAGTTCCATCAGGTATAAAAGGCAGTACAGTTTCTGTAAACCAATCAACCCCAAAACTGCTTACTCCTCCAATTATAAGGTCCGCTCCCTCAATAGCTTTTTCTAGCTCTTCTATTTGATATGCTTTAATCCCATCAGGCAGTTGACGTTGAAGCGTAGGATGAAAACCATCCTCCTTAACCTGAGCAATTATCTCTCGATCTAGATGGGTTCCAACCAAGCGTACTTCATGCCCATTATCCCTAGCTGGAAAGCTCATTGCCGACCCCATCATTCCTGCTCCAACAATTGTTACTATACTCATTTCATTATCCCCTTTTACTTATTTATCCGCTAAGCTAGCGTCAATTAAAAGACTTGAATGCATGGCTTCTCCAGAATACCGAAACCATGCATCCAAATGTGTATAAATTTATATGATCTCCAAATAATCTCTATCCGGCAGCTCGGGGAATTTATTGTGGGGCAGTGTTTGATACCAATAGGCCACCGATGCTATATCATCTTGAAGAGGTAGGTATTTACCTCCTCTGCGCCAGCCCAGTGCCTGGATAGTTACCTTTAGATCCGACTCGAATCTAATGGGATCGGTTATATGCCACCTATACATACCAAATCGTGTCTGGGACCTATACACACCATCAGGCCTAATGACTTGAGGTAGTCCTGCATAAGGTGTGGTATATTCCTCATATTGATTGGTCTTCTTATTTTCAAAGTTGTAGGAACCGCAAAAATAATCTTCTGTACCTGTACCGCATATGGTGGGGAAATCCTTATCTCCGTCCATGTAGAACTTGATCTCTCCTTCACCCCACCAACCGCTGTTGTTTACACCCCATGCCATATATGTACCCACATATTGGCCCTTGCCCTTTATACCGTCGACTATGGTGTATACCTCTTTGTAGGGCAATGGGTTGACTCTCCTGAATTGGGCATGGAAGTACGCAGCATCATCAGGAACATCCGTTAAGGTATAGTCGATCTGATAGTATAGCCACATCGGCTCATCGTCACGGTTTTCCATAGTTATCTTGGCATGCTTTTTAAAGGGCATTTCCCAATAGCAGTTGAATGCACTTCCAGGATTTACACAAACCGCTAGGGACGAAACCGGTGCATACTCACCCCATCCACAGGCAAAGAAATCTCCTACAGGGCACTCCACCGAAGGATATTCCATGCCGTCCCAATACATTCTAATTATAGAATCTCTCCACTTGCCAGTGGCAGTCATCCATATATGCTGAATAGCCCCTGGGCCTTCGATGTCTGCAATGGTAAAGGTCTCGCCGGGCTGGATGATAATGTATGGGTTTACCTTCCAACCCTGCCCTAAATCCCTGGCAGCATGACGTGCAGAACCCTCCTCTAGGGTTGCCATGCCTCCCTTGCCCTTTGCCCCTTCAAAGTTCTCGGGACTGATGGAACGGGTCTTGGCATCCGATAATCTCCAAAGATTGCCCATATTCATTCCTAAACCGTTAAATTTTTTATCCATAATCCTTAAATCCTCCTTATGAGTTATTTTTAAGCTTATTTTTTATATTTTTAGCTTGTTTGCGAATATCCTTAAGACGCTTCATCACGTCGTTTGCTCCTCTGCCAAAGTAGTCATGGAGCGCCTGGTATTCGCTATAAAGTTTGTTATACATCTCTACATTTTCGGGGATGGGCTTATAGACAACATCCTTCAATCTAGCCATCTTTTTAGCAGCCTCTACAATGGAATCGTAGCCTCCCCTTTCCTTACCTGCCGCTACAGCGCCAAACATAGCCGAACCTAGGGCAGCGGTTTGAGCCGAAGCCGAAATTCTGATCTCCCTGTTGGTTACATCTGAATATACCTGCATGAGGAAGGGGTTCTTGTTGGCTATGCCTCCAGCAGCATAGAGCTCTCTTATAGGTACTCCGCTCTCTTCAAAGGTATCTATGATCATACGGGTTCCATAGGCTGTAGCCTCAATTAAGGCTATATATATCTCTTCCGGTTTGGTCAAGAGGGTACAGCCCAAAATCATGCCTGTAAGATCTACATCCACCAATACCGAGCGATTTCCATTCCACCAGTCAAGGGCAATTAGTCCGGTTTCTCCAACTGCTAGTCTCTTGGCTTTCTCGCTCAACAGGTCATGGATACTTATACCCCTTTCCTGAGCCTCTTTATAATATCCTGCAGGGACACAGTTCTTTACGAACCAGTCAAAATGATCGCCTACGCAGGATTGGCCGGCCTCATAGCCTAGATACCCTGGAAGGATCCCATCCTCTACCACTCCACATATGCCGGGAACCATTTTCTCTTCTTTCCCAAGAACCAGGTGGCATGTTGAAGTGCCTATAATCATAAGCATTTTTCCTTCTTCCACAATGCCCACTCCGGGTAGAGCTACATGGGCGTCTATGTTGCCTACCGCTACAGCGGTGCCAGGTTTTAATCCCGTCATCTCGGATGCCTTTTCGGTGATCTCACCAGCCTTAGATCCTATTGAATATATGTCCCTACTGAGTTTTTCATCGACTACATTTTCTAATCTGGGATCCAATGCCTTAAAAAATTCATTACTGGGATATCCCTGTTGTTTATGCCACAAGGCCTTATAGCCAGCGGTACAGCTGTTTCTCTTCTCTTCTCCGGTGAGCTGCATAACCACCCAATCAGCAGCCTCAATAAATCTATGAGCCTTTTTATATATCTCCGGAGCCTCGTCTAGTATTTGCCATATCTTTGGAAAAAGCCATTCAGAGGATATCTTGCCCCCATAGCGGGCCAGGAATTCCTCTTCTCTATCAGTAGCAATCTGGTTCATCTTATTGGCATGGTGCTGGGCAGCGTGGTGTTTCCATAGCTTTGCATAGGCATGGGGGATGGCTTTATATTCATCATACATACACAGCGGTTTGCCTTGCTCATCTATGGGCAACATAGTGCAAGCTGTAAAGTCAATACCCACTCCAACGACATGGCTAGGATCTATCCCCGATTCCCTGAGAATATCAGGGATGGTTTGGCTGATTACATCCAAATAGTCCTGAGGGTGTTGGAGCGCCCAGTCCGGCTCTAAAAGAGTTTTGCCATCGGGCAAATACTTATCCATAACTCCGTGGGGATATTCTTTGACAGCTGTAGCTACTTCCTTCCCCGTATCAACCTCTACCAATACAGCTCTGGCTGATTGGGTGCCAAAATCTACACCAATGGAATACTTTTTACCCATTCTCAATAGCCCCGTCCTTTCGAAAACCTATTACGGTATGTACACATGATGTCTTGCTATTATTATACCAGCGGATAGACAAATATGATAGCTGATTAAATGAAGAAAACCGATATTCAAAAGTATATCCATTGAATATCGGTTTTAGATTTGGCTTTTAATACATTATTGAATGACGCTTCCCAACACCTTTCCTATGCTGTCGTTGATAATCAGATTGGCCTTGTCATCATAAGGGGTAGGTGTTTTGTTGATTAGTACCAGTTTATCCCCTCTATATAAACTGATAAAGCTGGCTGCAGGGTTGACAACAAGTGAAGTGCCGCCCACAATCAACATATCCGCATCTGCAATATACTCTGCTGTCTTTTGCATTACTTCCGAATCCAGTGGCTCTTCGTATAGCACCACATCAGGCCTTATAATACCATGGCAATCGCTGCACAGAGGAACTAGTATCTCACTGTTTATAACAGCATTTATGCTATACTCCTCCTTGCAGTCCATGCAATAATTCCTGTGTATGGATCCATGAAGTTCCAATACATTTTTACTGCCTGCAGCCTGGTGCAACCCATCGATGTTTTGAGTAATGACAGCCTTTAACTTCCCTTGCTCTTCCAGCTTTGCCAAGGCTAAATGCGCTGCATTTGGCTTAGCCTCTGGATAAATCATTTTGGACTTGTAGAACCTGTAAAACTCATCGGGATACCTCATAAAGAAACTATGGCTTAGAAGGCGCTCTGGTGAATAGGATTGTCCATCCTGAGTTTTGTATAGTCCTGCCTCGCTTCTAAAGTCCGGAATCCCACTTTCCGTTGAAACCCCCGCTCCTCCAAAAAATACTACGCGCTCGCTTTCATCAAGCATAGACCTAAATTTTGCTAAACTCATACCTTCAATCCTTTCAACAGCCTATAGACCCAACACCCAGGTTGCCATTGAAAAATATGCCGTTAGAGCCAAGGCATCTACTATAGTTGTAATAAGGGGGCCCGCCATAATAGCAGGGTCCAATCCCATCTTTTTAGCCAATATGGGGACGGCCCCACCTATCACCTTCGAGATTATTACCGTAATAAACAGGCTAACTGATACCGTAGCAGCAATTAAAACCGAAGCTTGATTGGTTATAACTATCCTAGCAAAGTTAACTACAGCTAATATTACTCCTACAAGAAGACTTACCCTAAGCTCCTTCCAAATAACTTGGAGAATGTCGCTTAAGCCTATCTCATCCAAAGCCAGGCTACGGATGATTAGGGTAGCCGATTGAGCACCGGCATTACCTCCCGTATCCATAAGCATGGGGATAAAAGAGGTAAGAACCACTACTGCCTGCAATACATCCTGAAATCTTTGGATGATGATGCCAGTAAAAGTAGCGGAAATCATTAGTATTAGTAGCCAGATTACACGGTTTTTGGCAAGTACTGCCACCCTTGTTTTTAAGTATTCCTCATCAGATGGCTGTATAGCCGCCATCTTGTGGAAGTCTTCAGTATTTTCCTGCTCGATGATATCAACGATATCGTCGATGGTAATGATGCCTACCAGACGGTTCTCTTTGTCCACCACAGGGATTGCTATAAGGTCATATTTCCTAAATATCCCTGCAACCTCTTCTTGATCTTCAAGGGTGTGGACAGAGACTATGCTGGTCTCCATTATATTTTCTACTATTTCAGTCGGATCGCTTAATATGAGTTTTCTAATGGGAATGATGCCCTCTAATTTTCTATTTTTGTCGATAACATAGCAAATATTTATAGTCTCTTTGTCCGGACCGGTTCTTCGTATATGGTCCAGAGCTTGGTCTACCCTCATTTCCTTTTTGAGGTCCACAAATTCGATGGTCATTAAGCTGCCAGCAGAATTTTCCGGATACATAAGGAATTGATTAATGAGCTTGCGTCGTTCCTCGCTGGTGTTTTTCAGTACTTTCTTAACTATATTGGCCGGCATTTCTTCAATCAGGTCCACGGTATCGTCCAAAAATAGCTCGTCAATGATATTCTTGATCTCCCGATCTGCGATGGACTCAATGATAAATTCCTGTCGTTCGCTGGAAAGATAAGAAAATACCTCAGCTGCCATATCCTTTTGAAGCAGTCTAAATAGAACCAAAACATTGTTATCATCAAGTTCCTCCAGCCAGCTAGCAAAGTCCACAATATTCATCTGGCTGATCCATGTCCTAACTTCGGCTAGCCTCCCCTGATGAATAAGATTTAAGATAAACTGTTCTGTCATGGCATAACCCTCCTTAACAGGGTCATACCTTTATAATATAATGGTTGTGACCCTGTCCTTATTATTTACTTTTTTAGATTTGCATAAACTAGGTAAAGGCCCAGAATCCACAACCGTCACCAACTTCCTTAAAATTTTAAGCTAAGCTCTTTAAAAATGTGTATAAACTATAGGAGCAAATGAAAAATGGGTTCCCTCAACAAGCGAAAGACCCATAATACTTTCTTCAATGCTTTCACTCGTTGAGTTTTAACTCTATACAGCTTAGGTTAGAACACCAGCCACATTAGACCATACCTTATTCCGATAAAGCCTGTTAACCCGTTGGCGTCTCTCGACGTTTCCGGACAGTGGCATCTTTCTGTATAGTAGCCTCACCTAACGAAAAAGAATTTAATTCCATAAATATTATATAATAAGCGTTAAATAAATTCAACCGATTTTCAGATTATTTGAAAATCGGTTGAATTTATTAGTATTCTAAGCTTTGATAAGGGAGTCCACTGCAGCCCGTTCAATGGGAAGTCCGGCAATATACCGCTTCATAAAGGCTTCGAAGCTGTCTACATCCTTTGGATCTGGCTCTATGGTTGTACCAGCACTATCTGCAAATACTCGGCCTGCAAGGTAAGCATCCAGGGTTTCCCCTTCATTCTTATGTAGCATATAATCTGCCAGTAGAGCAATACCCCAAGCTCCTCCCTCACCGGCGTAATCCATGACAGATACGGGAGTATGCATGGCTGCAGCCATAATCCTTTGTCCTACACCTTTTGTCTTAAAGAATCCTCCATGTCCGATGAGCTCATCTATCTTAACCTTTTCCTCATTAAAGAGGATATCCATTCCGATGCGGAGTGCACCTAGGGTGGTAAAGAGATTAACTTTCATGAAATTGGCCAAATTGAATCTAGAATCGGGCAATCTAGCAAATAGAGGCCTTCCTTCTTCGAAATTGGTTATGTGTTCCCCGGATAGGTAGCAATAGGCTAATAATCCACCGCAGTCATGATCCCCTTCTAGGGCTTTGTTGTATAGAAGAGAGAAGAGCTTAGACATATCCACCTCTATTCCCATAGCTTCAGCAAACTCGCGGAATAGGGCCACCCATGCATTGAGGTCTGAGGTGCAGTTATTGCAATGCACCATAGCAACGGGATCCCCGGCTGGTGTGGTAACCATATCGATTTCTTCGTGAAGCCTTTCAAGCTCCTTCTCCAGCACCACCATAGCAAAGACGCTAGTTCCTGCTGATACATTGCCTGTTCTTTTGGCAACGCTATTGGTAGCTACCATACCGGTACCTGCGTCTCCTTCTGGTGGGCATAATACAATTCCCGGTTTTAATTGCCCTGTTGGATCTAAAAGCTTGACTCCCTCTTCTGTAAGCTCACCTGCAGGCTGCCCTGCTACCAGGATCTTTGGCAAAATATCACGGAGTTTCCACGGGAAACCTTTTTCAGCAACCAGCTCATCGAACTGATTTAGAAACTCTTCATTATATTCCTTGGTCTCACTATCGACAGGAAACATGCCAACAGCATCCCCTATTCCAAGAACCCTCTGTCCCGTCAGTTTCCAGTGGACATAGCCACTTAAGGTAACCATATAGTCAATATCCTTTACATGCTCTTCACCGTTCAATATGGCTTGATATAGATGAGCTATACTCCAGCGTTGGGGAATATTGTGTTGGAACAGCTGAGTGAGTTCTTTGGCAGCAACCCCTGTTATTGTATTTCTCCATGTGCGAAAGGGGACTAGGAGCTTACCATCTTTATCAAAAACCATATAGCCATGCATCATGGCACTTATCCCTATAGCTCCTATGTTAGTCAGGTCGACACCATAGAGCCTTTTGACCTCTTTGGCCATATCCAGGTAACTTCCCTGGATACCCTGCCAAATCTCCTCCAGCGAGTAGGTCCATATGTTATCAATATACTTATTTTCCCAATCATAGCTTCCAATGGCTATTGGTTGGCGGTTTTCATCTATTAGGACTGCTTTTATCCTAGTAGACCCCAGCTCGATTCCTAGGGCAGTCCTACCATTTATAATCGATTCTTTTCTCTTATCCAACATTAGACTATCCATTAAGACCCCTCCAATCTTTTCACGATACTTACCAGCAGCTTCCCGATTTCTTAAGCCTTTGCTTCTAAACCTTTATAGGGTATTGTCTTATTGACCATAATAGGCATTAGCCCCATGCTTTCTCAAAAAGTGTTTATCCAACAAAATTTGATCCATAGGCTCTATGTTAGGATTTAGTACATAGGTCCTGAAAGCCATCTTGGCTACCTCTTCCATTACAACGGCATTATGCACCGCTTCATTGGCATCCTTTCCCCAAGAGAAAGGCCCATGCATATTGACCAATATTCCCGGGATATCCATGGGATTTATATCTGAGAAGGTCTCTACTATGACATTACCAGTTTCCTTCTCATAGTCACCTTGAATCTCTTCAGCAGTCATCTTTCTGGTACAAGGGATCTCTCCATAAAAATAGTCCCCATGGGTGGTACCAAGTGCCATGATACCTTTTCCTGCCTGGGCGAAACTGGTAGCCCAAGATGAATGGGTGTGGACCACTCCACCTATTTCACTGAACTTATTGTAAAGAACCAAATGGGTAGGGGTATCAGAGGATGGTTTCAAATCCCCTTCCACCTTATTACCTTCCAGATCAAGAACCACCATATGCTCAGGTCTCAGCTCTGAATAGGGGACTCCGCTGGGTTTAATTACCACGATGCCTCTATCCCGGTCAATACCGCTTACATTTCCCCATGTAAAGGTAACAAGGCCGTACCTAGGAAGATCCATGTTGGCCTTCCATACTTCTTCCTTTAGCTTTTTGAGCATTCTATCACTTCCCAATACATTTTATTTTGCAGCTTGCTTTTCTATGTCCCTTGATTTATGCCCATTAATCCACTCTTCTTACGCTGTCCCTAATTATAAGCTTAGGCTCCATCTTGATATTATTTCCGTTATACTCTCCAATATCAGCTTCTACCCGGTTTATTAGGGCATCGGCCACGGCTCTACCTAGTTTTTCCTGGGGATGAGCTACCGTTGTCAATTTGACTTCCGATGCCACAGCCAGCTGTGAATCATCAAAGCTCACCAAAGAGATGTCATCGGGTATGACTAGTCCATTGTCTCTAATAACATCCATTGCCTTCAATGCTATTTGATCGTTATAGCAAACTATCGCCGAACACTTTTTTATTAGCTTAACAAAGGCTCTGCCTTCTAATCTTGTAAGCTCATCCTTTACATCCTCGGTATCAAACCATAGGATATTTGAGTCATCAACCTTTAAGCCGGCCTCATGGTGTGCCTTTTGAAAGCCCTTAAACCTATAATGGCCTTGAATATCATCTATCTTAAATATGGCTCCAATGTCTTTGTGTCCTTGCTCAATCAGATGGCGGGCAGCCAAATACCCAGCTTTAGTATCATCCACTGCGACGTAAGGACAGCTTAATTCCCTGTAGCGTCCATGGATGAAAAATAGGGGTATGTTCTGCTCAATTATCTGATTGTATAGATCCAGGTTAGGGTTGGGCAAGGCGCTTTTGGTAGGCTCGATTATGATGCCATGGATATTAGCCCTAAGAAAGTTTTCCAGGCATACCCTTTCCTTGTGATGCTGGTTGTAGGTGCAGCCAAGGACTATATTATATCCTGCTTTGGATAGCACGCCGTCTATGCCAAGGATAATGGAGGGAAAGATATAGTCGTTGAGGTAGGTGGTCATTACCCCAATAGTCTTGGCTCGCTCTACCTCTTGACCTATCCTATTCCCTACAAAAGTGCCCTTACCATGTACCTTATATAGCCAGCCTTCATTTGCTAGCTCACCGATAGCTTGCCTTACGGTATGCCTGCTTATCATGAATTTGTCAGCCAGCTCATTTTCAGACCAAATTTTATCCCCGGGACTTAGCTGTTTTGAATCAATGGCATCCATTATATATTCTTTTAGTATTTGATACTTGGGCTTGTGAGTTTCAGTCATCTAATATATACACCTGCTTTATATGTTATCCAAAGGGGTTTTCATCCTTGTACAAAATTGAGGATGGTCGATTAAAATCAACATCATCGATACCAAGCATCTTCATAGCTGCAAATAATACCTTACCCACATGCTTGAAGGCTACTGCAGTGTGATGAGGATATCTCTTAGCTATAAGCACATGGCGGTAGAATCTACCCATCTCCTTTATGGCGAATACTCCGATGCCTCCAAAGGATTTTGGATCTACATCAATGACCTGGCCCTGAGCTACATAGCTTTTTAGGGTGGTGTCAGCAGTACTTTGCAGTCTGAATATGGTGATATCTCCAGGTCTTATTGTACCCTCTAAGGTTCCTCTTGTAATATTGGGCTCCTCATTGGGCTCTAACAGGCTGTGCATGATGCGTTGGTATTTCATCTGGGCATCCTTAACACAGGCTGAAGGGGTGTTACCACAATGGAATCCCATAAACAGATCCGTTAGCTTATATCCTTCAAATAGCTCCTTATTATCATCGAACATATCCTTTGGCACTGTGTTGTTTATATCCAGTAGCGTTACTGGCATCTTGGTGGCGCAAGCGATAATGTATTCGCTGAGGGCTCCATATATGTCAGTCTCACAGGCTACTGGGATGCCCCTTGCTGCAAGCCTGGAATTGACATAACAGGGAACAAAGCCAAACTGTGTTTGGAAAGCAGGCCAGCATTTGTTAGCAAATACTGCATACTGGGATGCGCCTATGTTTTGCTCCATCCAGTCCAAAAGGGTCAGCTCATATTGGGCCAGTTTAGGTAAAATTCCAGGATATCCGTTCCCAGCACCTAGCTCCTCTTCCATATCCTTGACTACATCTGGGATTCTGGGATCGTCTGCATGGTTGTTAAAGGATTCGAAAAGATCCAACTCTGAATTCTCCATGATCTCAACACCTAGATCAAAGAGTGGTTTTATGGGAGCATTGCATGCCAAGAAATCCTGAGGCCTTGGTCCAAATCCAAATATCTTAAGGCCTTTCAGGCCAAGGATTATCCTTGCTATATCCTCAAAATCAAAGATCATATCGGCTATCTCATCGGCTGTTCCTACGGGATATTCCGGAATGTATGGGGCTAGGTTCCGGAGACCCAAACTGTAAGAGGCGTTGAGCATTCCACAATAAGCATCGCCGCGGCCTGCTATCAGGTTGTTCTGAGTCTCTTCGGCAGCAGCAACTACCATGGCTGGCCCTCCAAATTTCTGTATCAACATTGTTTCCGGACCTTCCGGTCCAAAGTTGCCCAGATAGAGTACTAGTGCATTTACATCTGCTTCCTTTAATTCATTAAGTGCTTTAAGTACATCTTTCTCGTTCTCTACTGTTGTCTTAACTTCAACAATGTCTATGCCCTTGTTTGTACAAGCTTCTACAACAGCTCTTCTTCTCTTTTCACTGAGTTCGATGGGAAAACAATCTCTACTTACGGCTACAATACCCAGTTTTACACTTGGTATATTCATATTTTAAAACCCCCTAATAATTAAATTTGGACAGACTTATCCAAAAATAATTATAGCACACAGGGCTTGTCCGTACAAGCTCCATGTGCTATTTGCGTAAATCTTATCTATATGAAGAATATTATGGAAATCACATTGCGGAAAGGCTTAGAGCCTGTTAACGTAGCGAAGAATAGGCCGAATCAATGTTTGAGCACAGCGAGTTTTGAGAAGGCCCCGTAGCAAGTTTTACAGGTTCTTTGCCTTGTAGCTCTGGTGATTGAAATAACATTCTTCACATTTGCCGTACACGCCTAATTCTATACTGCAATGCTACATCTTTATTGTTATGAAGTTTCTCTTACCTACCTGGACCACGTCCTGATCTTTTAGCGATGATATCTTGATGCCATCTATCTTTTCACCATTGACCCTTACAGCTCCTTGGTTTATTAGCCTTCTAGCCTGGCTGGTGCTGGGGGCAAGTCCTGCCTCAGCGATCAGTCGAGCCATGTCTACCCCCTCATCCGAAACTAGTTCTTCGGGGACCGCAAAGGTTGGAATATCATCAGGCAATCCGCCCTTTTGGAATACTGCCTTGAACTGCTCCTCTGCCTTCTGAGCAGCTTCTTCGCCATGATATAGGCTGGTTATCTCTCTAGCGAGTCTCATCTTGGCATCTCTGGGATGGTAGGCGCCGTCCTCTAGACTAGCTTTTATCTTGCTTATTTCATCGGGATGAATGTCGGTGGCTAGCTCATAGTACTTTATCATCATCTCGTCGGGTATGGACATGACCTTACCGTAGATCTGATCCGGTTCTTCGTAGATGCCAATGTAGTTGCCAAGGCTCTTGCTCATCTTCTCTACACCGTCAGTGCCTTCCAACAAGGGCATCATAAGGGCTATCTGGCTCTCTTGGCCATAATCCTTTTGAATGGTTCTGCCCATGAGTAGATTGAACCTTTGATCGGTTCCTCCCAATTCTATATCCGCTTTTATTGCTACAGAGTCATAGCCCTGCATTAGGGGATAGAAGAACTCATGGATACCAATGCTCTCATGGCCTTCAAATCGCTTTTTAAAGTCCTCTCTCTCCAGCATTCTAGCTACGGTATACTTGGAGGCCAATGCTATTACATCTGAAAAGTTTAGCGCACCCAACCATTCGCTGTTGTATCGTACTTCGGTCTTATCCTTATCTATGACCTTGAATATCTGCTCTTGATAGGTACGGGCGTTTTTCAGTACCTCCTCTTTACTAAGAGCAGGCCTAGTCTTGGATCTTCCGGTAGGATCTCCGATCATGGCAGTAAAGTCGCCAATGATGATTATGGCCTTGTGTCCTAGATCTTGCATCTGCTTGATCTTTCTAAGCACAACTGCATGGCCTAGATGAATATCTGGGGCAGTGGGGTCAAGGCCCAGTTTCACTGTAAGGGGTTTGCCTTCCTTTTGGGCTTTGGTAAGTTTCTCCCTAAGTTCCTTTTCATCTATTATTTCATCTGCCCCTTTGGCTATAATTTTAATCTGTTCATCAATAGGTATCATATTTATTCCTCCATTTCTAAAATCCCATCGATCTTAATAATAGTATTTGTTAGACATTAAAAAAACTCCCGCCCTCCTGTACTGTTCAGAGGACGAGAGTAAATTCCCGTGTTACCACCTCGGTTTATTGATGCTTCACAGCATCAACCTCATCAGGTACAATGCACAAATACATAGATTTGGCTTTTATACCTTAGCACGATAACGGGTGCGGGTGGCGGTAGCAGCCTACTGGATCCATGCATTTAACTAGATCTTTCGGTGCACAGCTCAGAGATGTATTCAAAGTGCCGTTCCTTGCCCCTCTCACCAACCGGGAACTCTCTTTAAGGACTTAAACACTCCTACTCTTTCTCGTCATAGCTTTTTATATGAAATTTATTGTATTATATATCATTTCCTTGGGTTCCGTCAACTATCCTTTTTATTCAAACATTTTAGTTTAATCCCTTGACAAGAAGCTTATAGGAGGCCTCCATAGCCTCTTCAATACTTATATCATTATTAAAATTCCTATGTCCGAAATATTGGGAGAATCCCACTATAGCACTGGAGAACACCATATTGCGATAATAGGAGTTCTCGACTTTCTCTACAATCCCTTCTTTGACCCCTGTATCCAGTAGATGTTCATAGAGTTCATATATTCTGGATAGATGATCCGATAAATCATATCTATATTCTGACAGATATTCGTAAAACTCCTGTATTCCTCCAGCGGATAGCAGGGAGCTAAAGGTAGACACATTGCTGTCTACGCACTCGGCCATGATATATAAAATTTCAAAGAACTTCTCCCTAAATCCAGCTTTAGCCCTAATTCTAGAGTATGCAGACTCGATCTCTATCTTTATATTATATAGGATGGCTTGGGATATAGCCTCTTCCTTGGAAGTAAAGTAATCATAGATTGTTCCTTTGCCTACATCGGCTTCTCTGGCTATATCCGAAACCTTGATGGAGTAGGGATTAACCCCTTTCTCCATCAAAGCTATAACTCCATTGAATATGGCAATCTCCTTTTCAGAATATACTTTATTGCCCATAGTCTATTCACCGCCTTCTGCTAAAGCTGATCGCTTAGATTTATTATGAATGAGGTGATAGATGACTGGTACCACCAAAAGTGTAAGGATGGTGGCATAGGTCAATCCTCCGATGGAAACTACCGCCAAGGGCTGTAGCATCTCTGCTCCCATACCTACCCCCAGCGACAATGTGGACAATCCCAGAATAGTTGTGATGGCGGTCATCAATATGGGTTTTAGACGGGTTTTTCCTGCTTCCATCAATGCCTCTCTTACTCCCAGTCCCCTTTCTCGAAGTTGGTTGGTAAAGTCAACGAATACTATTCCATTGTTTACCACCACGCCACTTAAGACCAGGAATCCCAGCATAGAGATTAGGCTTATCTCGTATCCCGTTATAGCCAGAGCAATAAGCCCGCCAGTAAAGGCAAGAGGTATTGTAAACATAACTATAAAGGGCGATAGCAACGACTGAAACTGAGCTACCATTATCAAGTATATAAATGCTATAGCAAGTAGCAACATATAGGCCAAATCACGCAGGGATCTGTTAATTAACTCATTCTCACCAGAAAACTCTATTTTATATCCATCAGGCAATTGATAATCCTTAAGCTTGCTTTCCACCTCACGGCTGACTAGCCCAATATTATAGCCTGTATCTATACTTGCCGTTACCGATAGGTACCTCTCCTGAGAATCCCTTCTTATAGAGGCCATGCCCTTTCCTTCAACCACCTTGGCTATATCGCCAATAGCCACTTTTTTATCCTCGCCGTCCTTGGTTACCTTTATGGTCAGATCCTCCAGTTGGTCTTTAGCCATGTCCTGCCTGGCCTTGTTTATAACTATGACAGGATAATCCTTATTGGCAACGGATAATGTGGTGGCAGATTTACCACTGGATATGGTGGAGCTGACATTTGAAAATACCTGAGCCACCGTCAAGCCATTTTCCATGGCCTTCTCTTTGTCTACTACTATTCTCATCTCTGTCAGGCTTTCCTCTATTCCGTCGGAGACCTCGGCAGTACCTTCAGTTTGTCTTAGGATCTGGGCAATATCAGTGGATATATCCTGTAAGGTGTCAATCTCCCTGCCCTTTACTATGATCTCTATCCCAGAACCTGCCAATTGGGACATATCCATATTGGATGTACTTACATAGATCTCACAGTCCAGGTCCTCTGTCAAATTGTATATTTGCATTTCGATTTCTGCGTTGCTTATACTTTTATTCTCATCCAAAATCAGGTATAGACTCATGGTATTGCTACTTGAGCCTCCTCCGCCTCCAAGTACTCCCATCATACCGCTTTGGAAAGCTCCTATCGTCTCAATTCCTTCAATATGCATTATCCTCTCTATAACGGTATCCGACATAGCAGTAACATCTTGGAAGGCAGCATCTTTAGGCATCTCAATTGATACCGACATCTGAGGTGTCTCCATATCAGGTATAAATGCCGTACCCATGATCAATCCAAGATAAATGCTAAGCCCAAACAATACTGTAACAAAGATTACCACAACAGCTCGGTGGTTTAGTGACCATGCCAGGACCCGACTATAAATTTGTGTGAACCTTTCAAAGGCCTTGTTTCGCTTTTCACTGGACTTCTTTAGCATACTGGATGCCATAGCCGGTACCAATGAAAGAGCTACTATCAGGCTGGCAATAAGAGAATAGGCTATGGTTAGCCCCATATCCACAAATAGCTGTCTGGATATCCCCTTAACAAAGACTATAGGAAGGAATACACACATCGTGGTGAGAGTTGAGGAGATGATTGCTCCAGCAATCTCCTTAGCCCCTTCTATGGAAGCCTCCATTGCAGACAGGCCTTCATTCCTTAGTCTAAAGATATTTTCAATAACAACTATGGAGTTATCCACCAACATACCCACTCCCAGAGCCAAGCCTGCCAAGGAGATGATGTTTATGGTCACCCCAGTAAAGTACATCATGGCGATTGCAAAGACCAAGCTTATAGGTATGGACACCGCTATAACAATAGTAGGTCTTAGATCCTTTAAGAATACCAGAAGTACCAGTATAGCCAGTATTCCTCCGTATATAACATTGTCCAGTACGGAGTCTATCACAATATCAATATATATACCTTGGTCCATTAGTGTTGTAATGCTTAATCCCTCTTGCTGTGAGGATATCTCCCCAAACTTTTTCCTAAGGCTGTCTGCCACCTTGGCAGTGGAAAAACCACTTTGCTTTTGAAAGGTCAATATCACAGCATTATTGCCATTGACCTTTGCATAGGTATCCTCAGAATTATCTGTCTTGGTTATGTCTGCAACGTCTTTAAGATAGATCTTTCCGATGCCTTTATCACCAGTATCAAAGAGCATTAGCTCCTTTAATTCCTCTATATCCTTAAACTTATCGCCTACTTTGACAAGATAATCAACGCCATCTTCGGATATAGAACCTGCAGGCATGGAGAAATTTTGTGCTGCCAATATGCCCGAGATCATTTCAGGTGTTATAACCCCATCTAGGGATGCCTTTTTAAAGGCCTGTTCTTTGGCTGCCTCAAATTCGTCCAACTGCTGATTTAGAACCTGCTCACCGCTCTCCAGCTTGGCTTTGGCCTTATCCATCTCCATGTTCAGCATGAGTTTTCCCATCATGATTTCCTGCTCTTTTGAACTAAGCTCATCCAATTGAGAAGCTAAAAGAGCCTTTTGTTCGGCTAGCTCGGCCTGCTTCGCTGATATTTGCTCCAGCCCATTTTGAATCTCAACTTTTCCAGCGGAGATCATCTCCAAGCCGCTGTTTAGTTCATTGGAAAGGCCTGCGACTATAAATGTCGCTTCTTCAAGGCTTATATTACCACCCTCTCGCAACCTTTTTTCAAGGGCTAATAGCTCTTGACCCATCTTGTCTTTAAACTCTTGAGGGAGATTCTGAATCAGACCAAGGATAGCTTCCTTTATTCGCCCTTTATCCATTTGAGGTAGCTGTCCTTGTAAGTCTTCCAATCGCACCTTAAGGGCAAGTAGCTCACTCTCTTGCTTGCTAATCTCCTCCAGTTTTGCTTGCATCTCATCACGGGTTCTATTAAGTTCCGCTTCTCCTGCTGCCATCTGAGCCTGAGCATTAGCTATTTGTTTCTTGGCATCTTTTAGAGCCTTTTCACCTTGGGATAGCTTTCCGGTCTGCTTTTTTTCTTCTGACTCCAGCTTTGCTTTTCCGTCATCTATTTCTTTCTTAGCCTCCTCCAGTTTGCTTTCAGCTTCGGCTAACTCTGAATCTACTGCTTCCAGAATCCTTTTATTGACATCCCCAATTTTTTCATCATCCACAAGGATCTCTATCTTTTCTTCCAGCAGCCCTATGCCCGATACGGATGCTACTCCAGGCACGCTCTCCAATTCTGGGATGATATTTTGGCTCACTAGTTGAGAGATATCAACCAAATCCATGTCCTTTACGTCCACAGAAGCCACCATTATGGGCAACATATCGGGATTTAGACGCAGGACCATAGGAGAACCAACGGAATCGCTCCAGGCAGGTTTGATTAAATCCAACATACCGTTTATCTCTATAGTGGCGGTATCCAGATTTACATCATTGTTGAATTCCAACATAACCATTGATGAGTTTTCTCTCGAGACCGAACTCACATTTTTTATGTGCCTTACTGTGGCGACTGCCTGCTCAATGGGTTTTGTCACCACCATCTCTACTTCCTCGGGACTAGCCCCGGGATAACTGGTCATAATTATTATATAAGGCAAATCTATACTGGGTAGCAAATCGGTATCCAGATTTACGAAGGAAATTCCCCCCAAAATCAATACCATTATCACAGCTACCACTACTGTATATGGTCTTTTAACGCTAAACTTGGATAACATTATAGTCCCCCTTGCATAAGTAGCTTTTCCGACCGACCGGTCGGTCATTGATTTATTATAAACAATGACCTAGCAAATGTCAATTGCTCACACTAGCCTTATTCAATCAATTTCTTGCATCAAGCTATACTATTTACTCTATATTTTTACCAAACCAAGCTATAATATCCTCTATTACCTCATCTCTGTTTATCTCATTTAGCATTTCATGTCTGCCACCAGGATATAACTTATAGGATACATTCTCAAGACCTATGGCATTATACATATCAACCAGATTTTTGATGCCTTTGCCAAAGAAGCCTACCGGGTCCATACTTCCACTAAAGATGTATATGGGAATATCTCTTGGAATAGTCCGTAGGTTTTTCCTTTTGGTTATAAGCTTCAATCCCCTTAAAAAATCATAGAAAAAAGAGGAAGTAAATATAGCTCCGCAATAGGGATCCTGGATGTATCTATCCACCTGCTTCTCGTCTCTGGACAGCCAATCAAAATCGGTGCGATTGGGGGAAAAGGCTTTGCTATAACTGGCGAAGGTTAGGCTATCGAGAAGTTTGCTTCTATGTTTCCTGCCCTTAGTCTTCATCTCAATATAGGCAACCATGATCCCAAAATTGATTATAGGGCTTTGCTTTCCATTGCTCCCCGATAGAATAACTCCTTGGATATCCTGTCCATAAAGCTGTATAAATCTCTGGCTTAAAAAGGAGCCCATGCTATGGCCAAACAACACGACAGGTAGAGAGGGATGTTCTTGTCTAATAAATTCATTGAGCTCTCTCATATCCTCTACCATATCCACAAAACCATCCCCATTAGATATGTACCCGATATCTTCTGTACTTGGTGCCGTTAATCCATGTCCTCTATGATCGTTAGCATAGACTATATAGCCTGCCTGGTTTAAAGCATTGGCGAAATAATCATAGCGATATGCCCATTCTGCCATGCCATGGGCTATTTGAATTACTCCCTTACATGGAATATCCCCATCGGGTTGCCACTTATTTATACTTATCTCTATGCCATCCCTAGTTGCCAATTTAAACCTTTGATGGCTCATGCTTTGACCTCCCTTAAATAATTAATCTTACAATACCCAATATCCATCTCGCTTTTGGAGAAAGAAACATGAAAATATTATTCGAAGATATACATATACAGCTATTTGTTTTTTCCAAAGACAGCAAAATTCCTTATGATGGGGAGAGCAACTGCCTTCAATATCCTTAACCTGATTTTGGATGTAATTACCGGTGTAATCCTATCGATCTTTTTATGCCCAATGGCACTACCTCTGATTATCTCTATCCATTGCCCTCCTTGCTCTACCTCTAGTACATATTCTCTTACCCTTTCTCCCTCAGCAATCTCTTCAGCTAGAATTACATGATCTATGGGTTGGGCAGCATCCAATGCTATTTCCAAAGAGATCCCCTGTCCTGATGTTTGATGAATGGGTCTAGAGAAGGTCTCCTCTATCCATTTACCAAATTCTCTTACCCTTTGAGCATCTATCTCAGGTATGAGTCCCCTGTCGTCCGGTGCAACATTGAGTAGGAGATTTGCTCCATGGCCAACGGAGCGGTAATAGATATCCTTAAGCTCCTCTAGGGACAATAGGCTATCCTCATCATTTGGATGCCAGAACCAATGCCTTCTGCGAATAGGAACATCGCATTCTGCTGGTACCCAGTCAGGTGTTTCGGGCAGCCAGCTTAGCATTTCATCGGTAAACATGCTGATCC